>CALCYJ010000168.1 GCA_937905845.1 uncultured Rhodospirillales bacterium | reverse complement strand
CGGGCCGGCGCCGACAAGGTCTCGATCAATACCGCCGCCGTGACGCGGCCCGAGCTGGTGCGCGAGGCGGCGGAGAAGTTCGGCGAACAATGTATCGTCGTCGCGATCGATGCCAAGCAGACGGCGCCCGGCCGTTTCGAGGTCTTCACCCACGGCGGCCGGCAGGCGACCGGGCTCGATGCGGTGCACTGGGCCGAGCGCATGGCGGCCTCGGGCGCCGGCGAAATCCTGCTGACCTCGATGGACCGCGACGGCACGCGCTCGGGCTTCGATCTCGCCCTGACGCGCGCGGTGGCCGACGCGGTGCCGGTGCCGGTGGTGGCCTCGGGCGGCGTCGGCACGCTCGAGGATCTGGCGGCGGGCGTGCTCTTGGGCCACGCCAGCGCCGTGCTCGCCGCCTCGATCTTCCATTTCGGCCAGCATTCCATTGCCGAAGCCAAGGCCTATATGAAAGCGGCCGGCATCGCCGTGCGCGAAGGGGAGTGACATGGAAACGGGGGACCGCCCGCCGGGAGCCGGGAACGACAGGATAGCCCCGGAGAATGCTGGCGGGGAAGGTGTTGCCGGCGATCTCGCCGTGCTCGACCGGCTGTTCCGCGTCATCGAGAGCCGGCGCGATGCCGATCCGGAGAAATCCTATGTCGCGAGGCTCCTGCGCAAGGGCCCGGCCAAGCTCGCGCAGAAGGTCGGCGAGGAAGCGGTGGAGACGGCGATCGCCGCCGCGGCGCTCGGGCACCAGGCTTTGGTCGAGGAAAGTGCTGATCTCCTGTTCCATCTCCTGGTCCTGTGGGTCGGCACGGGGGTTCAGGCCTCCGAGGTCTGGGCGGAACTGGCGCGGCGCGAGGGGATCTCGGGCGTCGACGAGAAGAAGGCGCGGCCCAAGGCCTGAGCCCGCAAAGGGCCATCCATTTCCTCACGGCAATCGAAGGCGGCGATGCCGCAAAAGCCCGTTTACGGCCAAGGGCGTTCCGGTGCTACGATGCTACCGGCAACCTATTGGAAACGCGGAATAGACCCATGACAGATCAGCCTTCAATCCCGCGCCGCAAGCTCGGGTCGGGTGGACTTGACGTATCGGCCATCGGCCTTGGCTGCATGTCGCTCTCGGGCGTTTATGGCAAGAGCGACGATGACGCCGGAATCGCGCTGGTGCAGTACGCAATCGAGCGGGGCATCGATTTCCTCGATTCCGCCGATATGTACGGCTGGGGCCATAACGAGGAGCTGCTCGGCCGCGCCATCAAGGGGCGGCGGGACAAGATCACCCTCGTCAGCAAGTTCGGCCAGGTCCGCCTGGAGGGCGGCGCGAACGGGGTGAACGGCCGGCCCGACTATGTCGTCCAGGCCTGCGAGGCCAGCCTGAAGCGCCTGGGCGTCGAGGTGATCGACGTATACTTCCAGCACCGGGTGGACCCGCAAGTGCCGATCGAGGAAACCGTCGGCGCCATGGCGGGCCTGGTCGCGGCCGGCAAGGTGCGCCACATCGGCCTGTGCGAGGCCCGGCCCGAGACCATCCGCCGCGCGCACCGGACCCATCCGCTGGCCGCGGTGCAGACGGAATATTCCCTGCTCTATCGCTCCGAAGCCCTGGAAAGCATTGCCGTTACGCGCGAGCTTGGCATCTCCTTCGTCGCCTATTCGCCGCTCGGGCGCGGCTTTCTCACCGGCAGCATCCGTGAGATCGCCGATGTTCAAGGCGACCGCCGCAGCCAGCATCCCCGTTTCGCCGCCCAGAACTTCGCGCAGAACCGGCAGCTCGTACAAAGGGTCGAGGCGATCGCCGCCGAGAAAGGCTGCACCCCGGCGCAGCTTGCCCTGGCCTGGCTCCTGGCCCAGGGGCCGGACATCGTCCCCATCCCCGGCACCAAGCGGCGCGAGCGGCTCGACGACAATATCGGCGCGCTCGCCGTGCGCCTGAGCGCGGACGAGTTGGCGCGCATCGACGCCGCCGTGCCGCCGAACGCCGCCGCCGGGCCGCGCTATCCGGAAGTCAATATGAAGGCCGTGTATCTGTAGACATGGCCCGGTCCGAAATCAGCCGTTCGTCGAACCAGGCGCGCGCCCTTTGCCGCTCGCACTCGAAGGCCTGCGGCTCCCGGCTCGAGATCGTCAGATGCAGGAAGGAGACGTCCCGCAGCCCGATGGTCGCCAGGATGGTGCGCAGATAGGGCGTGAGGAAATCCGGCTGCCGCGCCGCGGGACCGGCGATGAGGCCGCCGGATGCGCTGATCACGAAGGTCGGGCGGTCGCGCAGCAGCCCGACCTTGCCCTCCGGCGTGCTGCGGAAGCTCCGCTGGATCCGCACGACCTGATCGATCCAGGCCTTCAGCACCGCCGGAACAGTGAAATTATGCATCGGCGTGCTGAGGATCAGGATGTCGGCCGCCTCCAGCTCGGCGATCAGGGCTTCCGAGCAGGCCAGCGCCGGCGCCTCCCGCGCCGGGCTCTCGCCCCGGCGTAGCGACAGGGAGGCGGCGAAAGCCGCATCGACGAAGGGCGGCGGATCGGCGGCGAGGTCGCGGCGGACGACCCGCGCGGGCCGGTCAACCGCCTGGAGCCGCGCCAGCAGATCCTGCGCGACCAGGCGGCTGCAGGAGGCGGCACCGCGCGGGCTGCATTCGATCAGGAGGATGGTGGCTTTGGGTGCAGCTTTCACGTCAGCCGCCGGGTGAAATGCAGCGCCGTCGCGAGCAATCCCCAGCGGAAATAGAACCGCTGCCCGAGCGAATTATCGAGCCCGGTATCGAGCGACAGGACGCGGCAGCCGTGGGCGCGCGCCTCGGCGGCGGCGGCATCCAGCAGCCGCGCTCCGAGGCCGCCGCGGCGCTCGGCTTCGGAGACGACCAGATCATCGACATAGAGCAGCTTGCCGTGGATGAGATTCTCCTGCATCCGATAGCCGGCAAGGCCGACGACGGCCTCCCCGCGCCAGGCGGCGAGCAGCCGATAGCCACCCGCCTGCTGGCGCAGAACCCGCCCGGTCATCTCGGCCGCGTCTTTAAGGTGCGGCCGCAATTGTCGCATGACGGCGAAGCAGGCGCCGATATCGGCCTCGCCCTCGGCATGCCGCAAGGCCAGGGGATCGCTCACCATACCCTCACGATGCCGATGCCGGCGCCGATGCCGATATCGGCGCCGCATCGACTATCGGCGCCGCATCGACCGGATGGGCATAGCGCATGCTGACCGCGAGCCGGTTCCACAGGTTGATCAACCCGACCAGAAAGGTCAGATCGACGATCTCCTTGTCGGAAAAATGCTGGCGCAGAGCCGCGTAATCGGCATCCGGCGCATGCGTTCTGTCGATCCGCGTCACCGCCTCGGTCCAGGCCAGGGCGGTGCGCTCGCGCGGGCTGTAGAGCGAGGATTCATGCCAGGCGTCCAGCAGGTAGAGCCGCTGCTCGCTCTCGCCGTTCGCGCGGGCGTCCTTGCTGTGCTTGTCGAGGCAGAAGGCGCAGCCGTTGATCTGCGACGCCCGCATCTTCACCAGCTCGATCAGGCTGTGCTCAAGCCCGGAACGGCGGATATAGGCTTCCACCCCCAGAACGGCCTTGTAGCCTTCCGGCGCCACATCCGCCGGCTTCAGTCTTTCGGCCTGCATCCTCGTCTCCTTGCACTGGAACATCGACTGAGCCGACTTTAGCGCTTCGATGGCACAGTGTCCTGACCCAAGAACGCGGCAAATGACTGGACCATGAGACAGGGAGCGTAGCGTCAGTGCGCCGGCACGGCCTGAACCTTGGACACGATGACATTGCGCATCAGCGGGACCAGGAGGGTCGCAACCACGAAGGCGATCATGATGACGCGGAAGGCGTCGGCATAGGCCATGGTCGAGGCCTCGCGGTAGGCGAGAAGCCAAAGCTGCTTCAGGGCGGCGACATGGCCCTCTTGCAGGCTGCCGGGAAGGGCGCCGTAGCGCCGGGCCATACCGCCCAACAGCTGGACCATGGCGCCGTTGGCCGGCGTCAGACCGGATGCGATCGTGAGAAAATGGAGATTGGTCCGGTCGTTGAGGATGGCGCCGCACACGGCGATGCCGACCGCGCCGCCCAGGTTGCGCATCATGTTGAACAGGCCGCTGGCATATTTCAGCCGCTCCGGCGGCAGGCTGCCCAGGCCGAGCGTGACGCTCGGCGCCACGGCGAACACCTGGGGGAAGCCGCGGCAGATCTGCGGCACGAGGAGTTCGCCCGCGCCCCAATCGTGGGTGATGAAGCTGAAGCTCCACATGGAGCAGCCGAAAAGCGCCAGGCCGAACATCATGAGCCAGCGGGTATCGAACTTGCGCGCCAGGAAGATATAGACGGGAACGCCGATCAGCGAGGCGACGCCGGTCGAAAAGATCGCGGTTCCGGTCTGCCAGGCGCTGAGCCCCCGCACGTAGCCGAGAAACAGCGGCGTCAGATAGATGGTCGAGAAGATGCCGACCCCGGTGATGAAGGAGAGGACGCATCCAAGTGCGAAATTCCGGTTGGAAAGCGCCCGGAGATCGACGACCGGGCGCGCGAAGGTCAGGCTGCGGATCACGAAAAGGACGCAGGCGATGCCGGCGGCAAGCGCGCAGGCTCTAATCGTCGCATCGTCGAACCAGTTCCACCGCGCGCCCTCTTCCAGCACATATTCCAGGCAGCCGAGCCCCACGGCCATCAGGAAGATGCCGGGATAATCCGCTTCCGCGATGAGCGAGAGATCGGGCTTGTCGATCTTGACCAGGAGCGGCGTCAGGATAGTGATCGCCAGGCCCGGAACGAGATTGACGTAGAACAGCCAGTGCCAGTTCAGCGTATCGGTGATCCAGCCGCCGATCACCGGGCCGAGCGTCGGCGCGACGGAGGCGATGGTGCCGATGACGGCGGCGGAATAGACCCGGCGCGGCCCCTGGAAATAGTGGAAGGACGAGGTGAAGACCGTCGGGATCATCGAGGCACCGAGAAGCCCTTGCAGCGCACGGAACACGATCATGCTCTCGATATTCCAGGCGAGGCCGCAGAGCAGGCTGGCGAGGGTGAAGCCGCCGGCCGAGATCGTGAATAGCCATCGCGTCGAGAGGACCCGCGTCAGCCAGCCCGACAGCGGGATCATTATGAGCTCGGCGATGATATAGGCGGTCTGCACCCAGCTTATCTGATCCTGGGCGGCCGAAAGCCCGCCGCCGATATCCTGGAGCGAGGAGGCGACGATCTGAATGTCCAGCAAAGCGATGAACATCCCGACGCACATGACCACGAAGGGGAGAAATTCGCGAACCAGGCTTGAGGACGACGGCGTATTCGTCATTTTCCATCCCTCGGGCTCGCGCGCGTATCGACGCTCACCTGCGTCGAGAGGCCCGGCCGGAGCGCGCCCAGCGTGCCGTCGCTGGCATCCAACGCGATGCGAACGGGGACCCGCTGAACGATCTTGGTGAAATTGCCGGTCGCGTTTTCGGCCGGAATCACGCTGAAGATGGCGCCGGTACCCGGTGCCAGGCTCTGGATGCGGCCATGAAAGACATGCCCCGGCATCACGTCGGCAATGATGCTCGCTTCCTGTCCCGGCACCATGCCCTCAAGCTGATCCTCCTTGAAATTGGCATCGACCCACAGACCGTGCGCCGGGATGATCGTCAGCAGATAGGCCCCGGCCGAAACATACTCGCCGGCCTGCGCGGCGCGATTGCCGATATAGCCATCGATGGGTGAGCGGATTTCCGTATAGCCGAGGTCAAGGCGCGCGGTGGCAAGGTCGGCCTGCGCCTGCGTCACCGCGGCGGCGGCCTGCGCGATTTCGCCGTCCAGCACCGCCACCTGCTGCTGCTCCGCCGCCAATCCGGCTTGCGACGACAGGACGGCCGAGCGCGCTTCCTGATCGACCGCGAACGTCCGTTGCGCATCCTGTTGCGAGCCGGCATTGACGGCGGCCAGGCGGCGATAGCGGGCGGCGTCTTCGCCGGCGAAACCCGCCCGGGCGAGCTTGGCCGCAAGATCGGCGGCGGCCTGGCGGATCGTGGATTGCTGGAGGCGATATTTCGCGTGCAGGCTGGCCAGCATGGCTTCGCGCTCGGTGACCACCGCCTCGGCGCGCGCGACCGCGGCCTTGAAGTCGCGGTCATCGAGACGGAGGATCACCTGCCCGGCCCGGACGGATTGATTGTCCACCACCGGGATCTCGGCGACGAAGCCCGAAACATGCGGCGAAATCGCGGTGACATCGCCGCCGACATAGGCATCGTCGGTGCTTTCGATGAAGCGCCCGACATTCCACCAATGAATGCCGTACCCGGCGAGGCCGAGGACGAGGATGACGGCGGCGCAGAGCAGCGCCGGCTTCTTCCACCCGGGCTTTTGCCGCCGCCGCAGCGGAATGGCGTCGAGGTTCCGCTCCAGATCCGCGCTGCGTTCGAGAAGAATGTTGCTCATGACATGTCGGCTGATGCCGCCCCGAAATCGACCGCTGAGACCGCGGACAGAAGAGCGCGGAGGCTGGACGAGCGCCGGTTGCCAAAGACGGTCTCGAAACCGCCCTGGGCTTCGATCCATCGCGCGATGCCGGCCCGAAGCCGCGCGGCCCCGGCCTCCGTCAGGCGCACCTCCCGGCTGCGCTGGTCGACGGACCCTTTCCCGATGGCGATGAGGCCTTCCCGTTCCAGAGGCCGGAGGTTCCGGCCGAGCGTCGTGCGGTCCATCACCAGATCGCGGGCCAAGGTGGTGATCGTCTCCGACCCCGCCCGCCTCAGCTTGGCGAGAATCGAGAATTGGGTCGTGCGCAACCCGCTCGGCGCCAGGAACTGATCGTAGAACCGCGTTACGTGCCGCGCCGCCTGGCGAACCGCCAGGCAATGGCAAAGGGTGAGATCGGGCCGGGCATCCACGGGCATCGCCGCCTCCTCGCTATAGGATAATGTGCATATACACCTAATTAGGAGCATATGCAAGTATATCGCAAGCCGCGGACGACGGCGGAACCCGGCATGGCGCGCGGACGGGTGGCGGACGGCGGGCGGAACGCCAAAGAATGGCAGGAAATTAGCCCGGGACGGCGGGTCTGGACAATAAGGGCAATTGCCCTTATTGTGGTCGCCGATCAGCAGATGGCGCCAGAGCAAACCTCAACCCGACGCGTGACCCATGCCGGATATCGTCCCTGAAATCTGTAGCTGCGCGGCACTGCGCCAGGCGGCGCGGCACGTGACGAGGCTCTATGACGACGCGCTGGCCCCGGCCGGACTGGGTCTGAACCAATTTTCGATCCTGGCCAAGCTCGGCCGTTCCGGGCCAAGCTCCCTCCAGGAGCTGGCCGCTCTTCTGGTCATGGACCGTTCGACGCTTGGCCACCTGTTGCGCCCGCTCGCGGCGCGGCGCCTGGTAAAAATCGGCGCCTCACGGGAAGACCGCCGCCAGCGCGTCCTTTCGCTCACCCCGGCCGGGAGCACCCTCGTGGCGAAGGCAAGACCGCTGTGGGCCCAGGCCGAGCGGCGTTTCGAACGGGTCATCGGGGCCGACGACGCCCGCAGCCTCCGCGCCGTGCTCAAGCAGGTGGCGACGGCGCCGTTCCTCCACGCGTGATGCGGCGGCTCTCCCCGCCGGCCATCGAAGAGACCATCCGGCCGGCAAGGAGCCGATCCATGCCGCTCGTTCGCATCGACCCGCTCACAGATCGGCCGGCGGGATATCGCCGCGCGGACGTTTTCATCGGCCGCGTCGAGGTGAGGCCCGGTAGGCTTAAGACGACGCGATGGTTCAAAGGAAAACAGTGATGCCACGCCGCTCCCTCCATTACGGCTGGATTGTCGCCGCCGTGACGTTCCTGGTGCTGCTGGTCGGCGCCGGGATCCGCGCCACGCCCGGCGTGCTGATCGTGCCGCTGGAGCACGAGTTCGGCTGGTCGGATGCGACGATCAGCGGCGCCGTCGCCATCAATATCCTGCTCTACGGATTGATCGGACCCTTCGCCGTCGCGGTGATGGAGCGGTTCGGCCTGCGGCGCACGGTCTGCGTCTCGCTATTTCTGCTGACGATCGGGATCGCGCTGACGGCGCTGATGCGCGCGCCCTGGCAGCTCATGCTGCTCTGGGGCGTCGTGGTCGGATCGGGCACCGGCATGATCGCCCTGGTGCTGGGCGCGACCATCGCCAATCGCTGGTTCGTGCATCATCGCGGCCTGGTGCTAGGCCTGCTGACGGCCAGCAGCGCCACGGGACAGCTCGTCTTCCTGCCCCTGCTCGCGAGCCTTGCCGTCCATCTCGGCTGGCGCTCGGTCTCTTTCACGGTCGCAGCCGTCACGCTGGCGCTGATCCCGCTGGCGGCGTTGCTGCTGCGCGACCGCCCAAGCGATCTCGGCCTGCCGCCCTACGGCGGCACGATCATCGAGCCCAACGTCATCGGCCTTCAGAACCCGGCGACACGGGCGATCCTGGCCTTGCGCGACGGGATGAAATCGCGCGACTTCTGGCTCCTGTCCGGCACCTTCTTCGTCTGCGGCGCCTCGACCAGCGGCCTGATCGGCACCCATCTGATCCCGGCCTGCATCGACCACGGCATCCCGGAGGTCAGCGCGGCGGGCCTCCTGGCGATGATGGGGATCTTCGACTTCTTCGGCACCACGGGATCCGGCTGGCTGACCGATCGCGTCGACAGCCGCCTGCTGCTGTTCTGGTACTACGGGTTGCGCGGCCTGTCGCTCATCTATCTGCCGTTTTCCTTCCGCTACAGTTTCTACGGCCTGTCGCTTTTCACCGTGTTCTATGGCCTCGACTGGATCGCGACCGTGCCGCCCACCGTGCGGCTGGCGGAGAAATCCTTCGGCAAGGAGAATGCCGCGCTGATGTTCGGCTGGATCGCCGCGGCGCATCAGATCGGGGGCGCTTTCGCCGCCTGGGCCGCCGGATATCTGCGGACCGAAACCGGCAGCTACTTAAGCGCCTTCATCTCGGCCGGGCTGATCTGCCTCCTGGCCGCTCTGCTCGTCCCCTTCATCGGCGCCGGCCGGCCGGGCCGTGGCCGGACAAGCCCGGTTGGGCCCGAGCGGCTCGCCATCGAAGGGGCGATCGAGTAACGCGAAGAAACCGCTCAGCCCACTTCGGTGCCGCAGCCATGGCCTGCGGCACCGAAGCTTCAACCCCGATCGGAGCGGGCTCTAGGAGCGGGCTCTAATTGCCGCCCTGTCCGTGCAGGTTGGGCCAGGTGAGATCGTCATAGCTGCCGGTCTTGGCGACCATCCCGATCTTGGCCATGAACACCGCGAGGTTGCTCAGGCCGTTCGGCGCGGCGGTGAAACGGACGCCGGGCTGCTGCATTTCCGTCAGCCAGGCCGCCGGCGACAGCTTGCCCGGCTGTTCGGCGGCAAGGAAGGCGGCGGCATCCTTCGGCTTGTTGTTCATCCAGGCGATCACGTCCGTCAGCGCCGAGATGGTCGCGGCATAAAGCTTGGGCTTGCCCACGACGAACCGCTTGCCGGCCGCGGCACAGATCAGCATGAAGTTCGCCTGCGTGAAATCCTTGTTGCTCAGGATGACGTGCATCCCGGGATATTTCGTCAACATGCGGATATAGGGCGGGGTGGCGAATTCGGCCACGATGTCGCGCTTGGCGATCACGGCGGCAATCCCGTCGGGATGCGCCATGGTGACGAAGTGGTTGTCGAGCGCATTGGGCGAGCCGAAATATTTCATCGCCGCCATCTTCATCACCAGCGTCTGCGGCGAGCCGATCGAGATGACATTGACCTTGTCGTCGGGCTTCAGGTCCTTGACCGACTTCAGGTCCGGCCGCCAGGTGATGAGCTGGATCGGCATGTCGGAGAGGCCGAGCGCGATCTTGAGATTGGCGCCCTTGGCCCAGGCCTGGATGACCGGCAGCATCGCCAGGCCGCCGATATCGACCGAATGCGACAGCAGCGCCTCGCGCACCGCGGCGCCGCCGGCAAGCTGCACCAGCCTCGTATCGGCATTAGGCGCGTATTTGTGCAGGAATTCCGGCTTCTTCGCCAGGATGAACAAAGGCGCGTAGCCGAGCCCGTACTGGGCGGCGATCCGCACCTCGTCGCGGGCGGCGGCCGGGCCGGCACCGATCGCCGCCAGGAACATCGCCGCCAGGATTCCAATCGCATATTTGCGCATTGCTGCGTCCTCCCTCAGTTTGTTTGTTTTTCCGCCATGCCCCATTTCTGGATGGTCCGGCGCTCGACCTGCTGAAAGCCGGCCTCGACCAGAAGGCCGATGATGATGATGGTGAGCAGGCCGGAGAAGGTGCCGGCGCTGTCGAGATTGAAGCGATCGACGAAGATGCGCCACCCGAGCCCGCCGGTGGAGGAGGCGGTGGCGCCGAACACCAGCTCGGCCGCGATCACCGTGCGCCAGCCGAAGGCCCAGCTGATCTTCATGCCGGTATAGATATAGGGAAGGGCGGCCGGCACATAGACGTGGCGGAACAGCGCCAGCCCCTTCAGCCCCATGATCCGCCCGACATAGCGCAGCGTCGTCGGCACGGTGGAAAAGCCGGTGAAGATATTGAGCGCCATCGCCCAGATGACGGAATTCACCAACACGAACAGAAGCGAGGTGTCGCTGGCGCCGAACCACAGGAAGGCGACGGGGAGGAGGGCGATCGCGGGCAGCGGATTGAGCGCTGCCGCCAGGGTTTGCAGCGCTTCGCGGCCCCAGACCGAGACGAAGGCCAGCATGTTGAGCGCCACCGCGATCACGAGCCCGATGCCCATGGCGATCAGCAGGTTCTTGAGCGTCGCCCAGGTGCTGGAAATGAGGGTGAAGTCGCGGATGCCGCCGATCAGCGAGGCGATCACGCTTTCCAGCGGCGGCACCAGGATCGGCGAGACGCCGGAGAGTTTGACGCTCACCTCCCAGGCGGCGAGCAATGCCGCCACCACGACGATGCGGCGCCAGTTCAGCCAGGGCATCTTCATGACATCCTCCCGGACGCGATATCCTCGTCCGCCGACGTGTCGTTCCCGGCCAGAAGCGCGCGGATCTGATGGCGGAGCGCGGCGCTCTCCGGCCGGTCGCGCGTCTCGGCGAAGGGATTGTCGAGAATGCGCAGCACCCGGCCGGGCGAGCGGCCCATCACCACGATCTTGTCGCCGAGGAAAAGCGCCTCGTCGATCGAATGGGTGACGAAGATCAGGGTGCGGCGGGCGCGGTGCCAGATCTTCACCGTTTCTTCCTGCAAGCTGGCGCGGGTCTGCGCATCGAGGGCGGCGAAAGGCTCGTCCATCAGCAGGATCGCCGGATCGACCGACCAGGCGCGCGCGATGGCGACGCGCTGCTTCATGCCGCCCGAAAGCGTATGGGGATAGAAGTCGAAATGTCCGGCGAGGCCGACCATCTCCAGGACTTTCTCGGCCCGGCTCCGCGCTTCGGCCCTGGGCAGCTTGCGGGTCAGGCGGATGCAGTCGGCGACATTGCCGAGCACCGTCTTCCACGGGAAAAGCTGGTCGAATTCCTGGAACACGACGAAACGATCGGGACCAGGCTCGGTGATCTTGCGCCCTTCCATGCGCACCTCGCCCTGGGCCGGCTTCTGAAAGCCGGCAATGACCTTGAGCAGGGTCGATTTACCGCATCCGGAAGGCCCGAGCAGCATCACGCGCTCGCCCGCCGCAACATCGAGCGAGACATTGTCCACGGCGACGAAATCCGCTGCGCCCACGCGATAGCGGACGCCGATCCGATCGAGGCAAAGCTGCATCTCGCTCATGCCGGGCCCCGCGCGCCCTGGATCGGGCGGCGCAATCGCCGCCCGATTTGGCCTGGTTTGTTCCGCATCGCCGCCTCCCTGTGGCGTTTCTTGCTTGAAGCGCCTGCTTATATCACCTCCGCCGCCTTCAGGCGGGCGAGCTCGCCGCCGCTCAAGCCTAGCCACTGGCCATAGATCTCCTCGTTGTGCTGGCCCAGCGCCGGGCCGGTGCTGACGACGCTTCCCGCCGTCGCGGAATAGCGCGGCACCACATTCTGCATCTTCACCGGCCCAAGCTCCGCGTCCTCGACGCTGACGATCGCCTCCCGCGCCTGGAAGTGCGGATCGGCGAAAACCTCGGCGATGGATTGGATCGGGCTCCAGCCAACCTCGTGGCGATCGAACAGGGGCTGTAGCTCGGCCAGCGTGCGCCCCGCAATCTCGGCCGAGATGATCTCGTCCAGGGCGGCGCGGTTGCCGACGCGGTCGGCGTTGGTGGCGAAACGTTCATCCTCGATCAGTTCGGCGCGGCCCAAAGCGCGGCACAGCCTGGCGAAGATGCTCTGGCTCGAAGCCGGGATGGTGACCCAGGTGCCATCCCGGCTGCGATAGACATTGCTCGGCGCGGAATAATCGCTGAGATTGCCGACCCGCTCCCGCACGACGCCAAGCTGATCGTATTCGATCGGCAGGAAGTCGAGCATGCGAAAGGTCGATTCGGTCAGGCTCAGGTCGATTTCCTGGCCCGGCTCGTCGGGCATGCGCGCCCGCCGGTAGAGCGCGCCCAGGATACCGAGCGCGCCGAACAGGCCGGTCACGGCGTCGGCCACCGGAAAGCCCATGTGCAACGGCGGGCGGTCCGGCTCGCCGCAGATATGAGTGAAGCCCGACATCGCCTCGGCGACGCGGGCGAAGGCCGGCTTGTCGCGATAGGGTCCCGTCTGGCCGAAGCCGGTCACGCGCAGCACCGTGAGCTTGGGGTGGAGAGCGAAGAGCCGCTCTTTCCCCAGGCCCCATTTATCGAGCGTGCCGGGGCGGAAATTCTCCACCAGCACGTCGAAATGCGGCAGCAGCCGCTCGAACAGCGCCCGCCCCTCGTCCTTTCGGAGGTCGAGCGTGACGCCCTTCTTGTTGCGGTTGGCGACCTTCCACCACAGCGGCACGCCGTTCTTGTGCGGGGCCAGCGCGCGCAGCAGATCGCCGCGGCCGGGCATTTCTACCTTGAGCACGGCGGCACCAAGATCGGCCAGCAGCGTCGCCGCCCAGGGCGCCGCGACGACGGTCGAAATATCAAGGATGCGCAAGCCCTTCAGAGGCCCTTTGGTCTCAGACTCCATGCCTGTCCCCTAACGTGCCCACCAAAGCCTGGCAGCGGCAGCGCTACGCTACGGATTGTCTAGCGGCGCCGCTAGACGCACATCCTGTCTTCCAGCTATGCTGAATTCGGATAGGAGGATGGCTGTGGATTTGAAAAAGCTTTATCATTGCGTCGTCGTCGCCGACCTCGGCAGCTTCACCCGCGCGGCCACGCTGCTCTCGGTTCCGCAATCGGTGCTGAGCCGGCAGGTCCGCGATGTCGAGCAGGTGATCGGCCAGACCCTTCTCCATCGCACCGGCCGGGGCACAATTCCGACGGAGGCGGGCGAGCGGATGCTGCCCAAGCTGCGCGCGCTGGTTTCGGACTGGCAGCGCCTTCAGGAGGAAGGCCGCGAGCTTCACGGCCCGCCGAGTGGCTTGATCCGGCTTGGCATGCTGACCTCGCTCGGGCCGGTTCTGCTGACGCCGCTGCTCAATCTTGCCTGCGACCGCCTGCCCGGGGTGCGCATCCATGTGTTGGAGGGCCTGACCGACCATCTCGACGAGATGCTGGTCAGCGGTCGGCTGGATGTCAGCCTGCTCTACAGCAGCCGCCAGGTGCCCTCGCCCACCGACGAGGCGCTGCTGCAAACGGAACTCTGGCTGGTCGGCGCGGCGGGCGATCCCGTCACGAAGACCGGCGAGATCCCGTTCGCCGAGCTTGCCGGCCTGCCGCTGACCCTGCCGGCACCGCCCAATCGCATGCGCCATCTGATCGACCAGATCTGCCACGAGCGGGGTGTCCGGCTCAATGTCACCACGGTATTGGATGCCCTGGGCACTTTGAAGGACATTGCCGCCTCGGGCCGGACCTACACGATCCTGCCCCCCCATTTCTTCGCCGCCGATATCGCGGTCGGGCGGCTGCAAGCCGCGCGCATCGTGGCGCCCGCAATCCCGCGCACGGTGCTGCTGGCAAGCTCGGCCCAGGGTTCGATGGCGCGGGCGAAGAGCGAGGTCATGCATCTGATCCGCGAAGTCACGGCGGCGCTGATCCTGTCGGGCGAACTGCCGGGACGCAGCCTGCTGGCGGTACGCCACCGGCCACGCGCGGTCGGATCGCCGTGACGGCGGAATCCCAGGCAATCGGGGCGCGCAGCGCGGGCGGCGAACCCGGCCTGCCGCCCGCCATCACCGGACGGCTGCGGCTTCCGCTCATCGCCGCGCCGATGCTGCATGTATCCGGTCCCGAACTGGTCGGCGCCGCCTGCTGCGCCGGCGTGATCGGCGCCTTTCCGACGGCGAACGCCAGAACCATCGAGGAACTCGACGCCTGGTTCACCGCCGTAAAGGAACAGCGCGCGCGGGCGATCGACCGCAAGGCGGATGGTCTCATTGCACCCTTCTGCCCCAATCTGATCATCCGCCAGCCGCGGCTGGCGCAGGATCTCGCCTGCGTCATCCGCCATCGCGCGGAAATCGTCATCACCAGCGTCGGCTCGCCCGCGGCTCTGGTCGGGCCGCTCCACGACAGCGGCTGCCTGGTCCTGGCGGATGTCGCGACGCTGCGGCATGCGGAAAAGGCGATCGCCGCCGGCGTCGACGGCCTGATCCTGCTCACCGCCGGGGCCGGCGGCCAGACCGGATGGCTCAATCCTTTCGCCTTCACCCGGGCGGTCCGCCAGATCTTCGCCGGCCCGATCGTGCTCGCGGGCGGCGTCTCGGATGGGGCCGCCCTTTGGGCCGCGCGCGTTCTCGGCTGCGACCTCGCCTATATGGGCACGAAATTCATCGCGACCGCCGAAAGCCGGGCCGCCGACCGCTACAAGGCGATGCTGGTGCAAAGCTCGCTCGACGACATTCTGCTGACCCGCGCCTTCACCGGCCTTCAGACCAGCATGCTTCTGCCCTCCATCCTCGCGGCAGGCCTGGACCCATCGCGCCTGGACGATCAGGTCAGCGTGCCGGAGGCGGCCGAGATGTATGGCGGGAAGGCCGCATCCGCCGGCCCGAAGCGCTGGCGCGATATCTGGAGCGCTGGCCATAGCGTTTCCGGAATCGATGGAATCGGATCGGTTGCCGATCTGATCGACCGGACCTTGCGCGAATATATCGAGGCGCGCGCCGCCACGACCAGGATGTGACCCCGATCCGAAGCGTCCGGCGCTTTCGGCGGGGGCGCGGAGACGGGGGTGGGATGCGACGGGCCGATTTCACGTCGGCGGCAGGCCTGCCTCCATAAATAACTTATAAAATATGTATATGAAAAATATATTGACAAGATGTGTGTGGAATTGACAGTATGAAAGGGCGCCGATTGGAGACGGGCGGAATGGGGGGACTGGCTGCAGATGGCCGAGCCGCCTCGCACCCCACCCCGCCAGACCCGCCAGTCCTAAGGTTAGGGCCGGTGATGAAAAGACAGGTAGGTGCCATGATGATCCGATCGATGAACCTTCCGTCCAAACCGCGCTCGCATGCCAGTGACCTGTGGCAGGAGGCGGGCCTGGAACCGAGCTTGAGCGACGTTCTGCGGGATCCGATCATCCATCAGGTGATGCGCCGCGACGGCGTGAGCGCCGAGCAACTGACCGCCGTCATCGCGCAGGCGCAATCGGGGCTGCGGCGGCGCCTTTGTCCCTGCCTCGCCGCCTGAAGTCCGGCCCGTCGCGCGGCACCCCGGCGCCGATATCCACCGAATCGGGAGGGCGAGATGGCAAGGATGACCGTTGCGGCCATCGTCGTGGCCGCCTTGGCGGCGGCGACGATCCCGGCCGCGCCGGCCCGAGCCGCCGGCCGGACCCTGCTCAATGTCTCCTATGATCCGACGCGGGAGCTTTACCAGGCGCTCAATCCGCTGTTCGCCAAGGAATGGAAGCAGGAGACCGGCGGCACGGTCGATATCGAGATGAGCCATAGCGGTTCGGGCAGCCAGGCCCGCGCGGTCATCGACGGGCTGGATGCCGATGTCGTGACGCTCGCACTGGCATCCGACATCGATGCGATCGCGCAGAAGGCGCATCTGCTTCCGCCCGACTGGCAGAAAAGGCTGCCCGACGACAGCACGCCCTATACATCGACGATCGTGTTCCTGGTGCGCCAGGGCAATCCGAAGAAGATCACGGACTGGCCGGATCTGATCAAGCCCGGTGTCCAGGTGATCACGCCCAACCCCAAAACCTCCGGGGCGGCGCGATGGGCCTTCCTCGCCGCCTGGGCCTGGGCCGCGCACCGGCCGGGCGGCAATGCCCAGACCGCGAAAGCCTATGTGGCCGCGCTTTACAAGCACGTACCCATTCTCACCACCGGCGCGCGCGGATCCACGACCGCGTTCGTCGAGCGGGGAATAGGCGATGTGCTGCTGTCCTGGGAGAACGAGGCCGATCTGGCGCAAGCCCAGCTTGGCCCCGGCCGGTTCGCCATCGTCTATCCCTCCTCCTCCATCCTGGCCGAGCCGCCGGTGGCGCTTCTCGACAAGAACGTCGACCGGCACGGCACGCGCAAGGTGGCGGAGGCCTATCTGAAATTCCTCTATTCCAAGCCGGCGCAGGAAATCGAGGCCAGGAATCACTATCGCCCGCGCGACCCGCAGGTCCTGTCGGAATATTCCCGCGAATTTCCGCCGCTCAAGCTCTATACGATCGAGGCGGAATTCGGCGGCTGGGCAAAAGCCCAGGCCAAATATTTCGGCGACGGCGGCATTTTCGATCAGATCTATACGCACGGCCGCTGAACATGCCGGTGACCCGACAGGCGGACCGCCGGCGCAAGCCCGACGCCCTTCCGGGCTTCCGCCTGACGCTCGGCGTCACGCTCTTCTATCTTTGCATCATCACCCTGATCCCCTTGGCGGCGCTGCTCATCCAGCCCTGGTCGAACGGCTTCCACGGCTTCATCACGATCCTGACCTCGCCCCGCGTGCTGGCGGCGCTCAAGCTCTCCTTCGGCTCGGCCGCCATCGCCGCCCTCGTCAACATGGTCTTCGGCCTGCTCGTGGCCTGGACGCTGACCCGCTACCGCTTTCCCTTCCGCCGGGTGCTGGATGCCCTGATCGACCTGCCGTTCGCGCTTCCGACCGCCGTTGCCGGCATCGCTCTCAGCGCGCTCTATGCGCAAAACGGCTGGCTCGGCGCGCCGCTGGAGAGGATCGGCATCAAGGTGGCCTATACGCCGCTCGGCATCCTCGTCGCGCTGGTGTTCATCGGACTGCCCTTCGTCGTGCGCACGATCGAGCCGATCCTGGCCGACATGTCGCTCGAAGCCGAGGAAGCCGCGGCGACGCTCGGCGCCACCCGCCTGCAGACCCTGGCCCGCATCGTCCTGCCGACGCTGGCGCCGGCCCTCATGACCGGAACGACGCTTGCCTTCGCCCGCGCGGTCGGCGAGTACGGCTCGGTCATCTTCATCGCCGGGAACCTGCCGCGGGTGTCGGAGATCGCGCCGCTGCTGATCGTCATCCGGCTCGAGGAATTCGACTATCCGGGCGCCGCGGCCATCGGCGTCATCATGCTGATCGCCTCCTTCGCGATCCTGCTCGCGCTCAATCTCCTGCAACGCCGGCTGGCGAGGCGATAGGCGATGACGACCCGAACCCGCAGGGCCGCCGAAGATCCCGTCGCGATGCGGCTGATCTGCATCGCGATCACGGCGGCCTTCATCATCGTGCTTCTCCTGCTGCCGCTGATCACGGTCTTCGCGCAAGCCCTGGCGAAGGGGCTGGGCCTGGCCTTAAGCCGCATCGAGACGCACGACGCCTGGACTTCCATCCGCCTCACCCTGATCGTGGCGGCGATCAGCCTGCCCTTGAACACGCTGTTCGGGATCTGCGCCGCCTGGGCGATCGCCAAGCACACGTTCAGGGGCAAAGTCCTGCTGACCTCGCTGATCGATCTGCCCTTTTCGGTCTCGCCGGTGGTCGCGGGTCTGGCCTATGTGCTGATTTTCGGCATGCAGGGATGGCTGGGGCCGGCCTTGCGCCTGTGGAACATCAAGATCATCTTCGCCCTGCCCGGGATCGTTCTCGCCACGCTTTTCGTCACCGTTCCCTTCGTCGCCCGCGAGCTTGTTCCGCTCATGATCGATCAGGGGCGGGATGAGGAAGAAGCGGCCGTTTCGCTCGGCGCCGGCGGGCTACAGACCTTCTTCCGGGTGACGCTGCCCAACATCAAATGGGGATTGCTCTATGGCGTCCTCCTTTGCAACGCGCGCGCCATGGGCGAGTTCGGCGCGGTGACGGTGGTCAGCGGCCATATCCGCGGCCTGACCAACACGATGCCGGTTCAGGTCGAAGCCCTCTATAATGATTACGAATTCGTCGGCGCCTTCGCGCTCGCCTCCCTGCTCGCCCTGCTGGCGCTGTTCACGCTGGCCCTGAAATCCCTGCTGGAATGGCGATACGCGGGCGAAATCGCCGCCACCCACCGCCATTGACGGGCCATTGACGAGGATGTCATGTCGCTGATCGTCGAATCGCTGGTCAAGCACTTCACCACCTACCCGGCGCTGAAGGGGGTGAGCTTCACCGCGCCGCAGGGCGCTTTCGTCGCGCTGCTCGGGCCTTCGGGCTCGGGCAAGACGACCTTGCTGCGCATTCTGGGCGGCTTGGAATTTCCCGATGCGGGCGCCGTGCGCTTCGCCGATCTCAACTGGCTGGCGGTGCCCGCCCGCAGCCGCCGCGCCGGGTTCGTCTTTCAGCATTACGCGCTGTTCCGGCACATGAGCGTCGCGAAGAACATCGCCTTCGGATTATCGGTCCGGCCGAAAGCCGAACGTCCCTCGCGCCGCGAGATCGCCCGCCGCGTCGAGGAACTCCTGTCGCTCGTTCAGCTCGAGGGCATGCAGGACCGCTATCCAAGCCAGCTTTCCGGCGGCCAGCGCCAGCGGGTCGCCCTGGCCCGGGCGCTGGCGATCGAGCCCAGGATGCTGCTTCTGGACGAGCCGTTCGGCGCGCTCGACGCGAAAGTGCGCAAGGAGCTGCGCGGCTGGCTGCGGAACCTCCAGGCACGGACCGGCATCACCACCGTGCTCGTCACCCACGATCAGGAAGAGGCCTTTGCCGTGGCCGATCTGGTCGCGGTCATGAACGACGGCATGATCGAGCAATATGGCACGCCGCAGGATGTCCGGCGCGCGCCCAGAACCCGGTTCGTCGCCGAATTCCTCGAAACGAAGGGCCGGCCCCGCTCCTCCCCGCCGCTTGAAGACCGAACCGGATTCCACTCCTGGCGCGATCTGAACTGACCCGCCGCGGGCCAGCCTATGGCGGCAGCGCCCGCGCAACGGCGTCAAGCTCGCCCGTCATCCAGGCCTGATAGGTCTGGCCGGGGGGCTCGGTTTCCGTCGCCCCCACCACCGGAACCTGCGCGGCTTGCGCGATCTTCGTCATGCGCAGGGTGGTCGGATCGCTCACCTGGCTGTTGTAGATCAGCAGCTTGACCTTGTGCGTCCTGAGGTCGGTCTCGAGCGCCGCGACATCGGAAGCGCTGGGCTCGGTATTGTTCATGATCGAGAGTTGAAAGGACCGGTCCTCGTTGCGCATGCCGAGCGCCTCGAACATATAGCCGAAGATCGGCTCGGTCGCGGTTACCGGCGTGCCGGTCAGGCGGTGCCGCAGAGCGGCGATCCTGGCCTCGACCGGCGCGATCGACGCCCGGAACCGGGCCAGGCGCCGGCGGAATGCCGCCGCGTCGGCCGGATCTTCCGCGCCAAGCGTATCGGTCAGCACGGCGGCATAGGAAAGCATGGTCTGGACATCGTACCAGACATGCGGATTGTCACCGCTCTTCCGGCCGCCAAGCGGGGCGACGACGATGACCTTGCGGTGGCTCGAGCGCGCCGCGTTCAGCAGCTTTTCCATCCAGGGGTCGTAATCGATGCCGCTATAGACGACGATCCGGGCCGCCGAAATCTCGCGCGCGACCGAGGGGCTGACCTCGAAGAGATGCGGGTCCTGGTTCGGATTGTCGAGAATGCTGGTCACCTGGACGTCCGTGCCGCCGATCTGCCGGGCGACATCGCCGTAGAAATTCTCCGCGGCGACCAGGGTGAGAGGAGCGGCGGCCCGGCCCGGCGTCGGGACGGCGATGAGGGCCGCGAGAGAGGCCAGGACGCAGAGGGTCTTCATGCGCATTCCCGAAACCGGAGAATTGGGGTCGGTGACTGAGATTGTTATACTATAACATATCATCCGCCCGTCAAGACGGTGAAACGGCTTGAGCCCAAGGCGTGAGGTTCAGCGCCGCAAGGCGCCGTTGAGGAAGAGATCGACGGCGGTGCGGACGCAGCCCTCGATATCCTGCGCGCCGGTTTCGACGCCAAGACAGGCCAGGCGCAGATAATGGTCGATGACGAGGCTCATGAATTGCGCCGCGGCGGTCTCGAGATCGGCGAGCCGCAGGTCTTGGCGGTGCCGCTGCAGGACGATCGCGATGGCGCGCACCGCGCGCTTGCCGCCCTCCGTATCGGCGAGCCGCCCGAAGCCCGGCTGGCGCTCGGCCTCGGCGACGATGATGCGATGGACCCGCACCGCCGAAGGCTCCAGCGTGCTGCTGAGAAGATGCCGGCCGATCTCCATCAAGGTCGCGTCCAGCGCGTCCCGGCTGGCTTCGAAGCGGCAGATCGGCGCGAGCCAGCGGTCGATCAACTGGCGCAGGACCGCGCTGAACAGCGCGCTCTTGTCGGCGTAATGCGCATAGACCGTGCGCTTCGACATCCCCGCCGCCTCGGCGACGGCATCGATCGAGGCGCCGTCGTAGCCGAGCGTCATGAACATGGTGCCCGCGACATCGAGAAGCAGCTCCTGGCGCCGCTTCGCCTCGGCGATCGTGGGCCTGCCGCCATGCCGCTTGGCCGCAGCCGCGGCGGCGCCGACGCTCCTGCTGCCGCCACTGGTCCTTCGTGCCACCGCCACGCCTCGCGCCCCTTGCCGGGCTCGGGAATCCCGTGTATTGAAACGATACCGTTCCGTTGCAATACCACAAGGCTCGCCGCATGAAAAGGGAAGCCATGCTGCGCAAAGCGGCCGTCTGCGCGCTGGGAATGCTGCTTGCCGCGGCCCTGCCGGCCAGCGCGCGGTCCGCGGCGCCGCCGGCCCCGCCGGCGGTCGGCACCGTCAAGGTCGGGCGCCAGCCGATCAGAAGAGCGGACACGTTCGTCGGCCGCATCGAGGCCACCGACCGGGTCAGGCTGATGGCGCGGGTGACGGCCTTTCTCGATCAGCGTTTCTTCACCGAAGGAAGCGAGGTGAAGAAGGGCGAGCTGCTCTATCGCCTGGAACAGGCCCCTTTCCAGGCGGATGTTCAGGCCAAGCAGGCGGCGGTGGCGCAGATCGGGGCCGAGATCAAGAACGCCGAACAGTCGCTCTATCGCGCGAAATCGCTGCTCCGCACCCCGGCCGGGCAGCAGTCGGTGCTGGATGCAGCCCTTGCCAACGAGCAATCGCTCCAGGCGCAGCTCGAAGCCGCGAAGGCCGGGCTCGAACAATCGCAGATCAGCCTGGCCTATACGGAAATCCACGCGCCGATCGCGGGCAAGATCGGGCGCAGTTCCATCACGCCGGGCAATGTCGTGAGCCCGGGCTCGGGCACGCTCGCGACGATCGTCAGCCAAGACCCGATGTATGTCGTCTTCTCCGTCTCGGTCCCAACGGCGCTGGCGCTGCGCCAGCGCTACGCCGAGAACGGCGGACCCGGCACGGCCGTGGTCCGGATCCGCCTGCCCGACGGGCGCCTCTATGATCAGGCAGGCAAGCTCGACTTCCTCGACAATACGATTTCCGGCACCACCGACACGATCGTTCTGCGCGGCGTTCTGCCCAATCCGCCGGTGACCGGCAAGTCGGGCGCGACGCCGGTGCGCGCGCTCATCGACAACGAACTGGTCTCGGTCATTCTCGAGGACGCGCAGCCCATCATGGCCTTGACCATCCCCCGCACCGCCATTCTCTCCGATCAGCGCGGCGATTACGTCTATACCGTCGATGCCGGGAACAAGGCGCAGCAGCAGCGCATCGAGCTTGGCCAGACCACGCCGACGATGGCGGTGGTGACGACCGGCCTGCGCGATGGCGACCAGGTGATCGTCGACGGGTTGCAGCGGGTCCGCCCGGGACAGGCGGTGGCGCCGGGACCGGCCGCCTTCCTGCCGGCAGGCGGCGGCACCCCCAACGACGACGCCAGCATCCTGGCGCCGGGCACGCCTAGGGAAAATGCCCTGGCGCCCGCGCCGGCCGCCGGCCGCCCCGATGGCGCCGGATCGCCGGGCGCCGCCCGGCCGTCGCGTTCCTGACGCCACAGAACTTCCGATGATCTCCGCCATCTTCATCAAGCGGCCGCGGCTCGCCATCGTCATCGCGATCGTGATCACGATCGCCGGCGCGATTTCGCTCACCCGCATCCCGGTCGCGCAATTCCCCGACATCGTGCCGCCGCGCGTACAGGTGACGGCGAATTATCCCGGCGCCTCGGCCGCCGTCGTCGAGGCCAGCGTCGCCGAACCGCTCGAAGCGCAGATCGTCGGCGTGGACAAGATGATCTACATGAAGTCCACGAGCGGCGACGACGGCAGCTACAACCTCACCGTCAGTTTCCAACCCGGCACCGACCCCGACACCGACACGGTGAATGTCAACAACCGGGTCCAGACCGCGCTCGCCCAATTGCCGCAGGAGGTTCAGCTCCAGGGCGTCACCGTGCTGAAACGCTCGTCCGCCATCCTGCAATTCATCAATCTCTACGGCGATTCGAAGAGCAAGCTGAGCCCGACCTTCATCACCAGCTACGCCACGATCAACGTGCTCGATGAACTCTCGCGCGTGCCGGGCGTGGGCCAGGCGCTGCTCTTCGGCAAGCTCAATTACTCGATGCGCATCTGGTTTGATACGCAGAAACTGACCAGCCTCAACCTCCAGCCCTCCGACATCGTCGCCGCGATCCAGGCGCAGAACGTCCAGGCGCCGGTCGGCCGTCTCGGCGCGCGGCCGGTCGCCAACGACCAGCAGGTCCAGATGAATGTCGAGACGCAAGGGCAGCTCACCACGCCCAAGCAGTTCGGCGATATCGTGCTGCGCGCCAATCCGGACGGCTCCGTGCTCCGCGTCCGCGATGTGGCGCGCGTCGAGATGGGCGCGCAGAACGAGGACACGGAAACCCGCATCAACGGGCGGCCGGCGGTCGGCATCGCCATGTATCTGGCGCCCGACGCCAATGCGGTGAAGACGGCGAAACTGGTGACCGCGACGCTGCAAAAATTGAGCAAAAGCTTTCCGCCGGGCCTGAAAGAGCGGGTGGTCTACGATTCGACCGTCTTCGTCAGCGACACAATCCGCGAAGTGCTATGGACGCTGGGCGAGGCGTTCATCCTCGTCGTCCTCGTCGTCTTCCTGTTCCTGGGCACGCTGCGGGCCACCGTCATTCCGGCGATCGCCGTGCCGGTGAGCCTGATCGGCGCCTTCGCGGTGCTGCTGGCACTCGGCTATTCCGCCAATACCGTGTCTCTCCTGGCCCTTGTGCTGGCGATCGGCATCGTCGTCGATGACGCGATCTTCGTGGTCGAGAATTTCGAGCGCGTCATGGCGGAGGAGCCGCTGCTCAC
>CALCYJ010000167.1 GCA_937905845.1 uncultured Rhodospirillales bacterium | reverse complement strand
TGCGGCTGATCTTGTCGACCTCGTCGATATAGACGATGCCGCGCTGCGCCCGCTCGACGTTATAGTCGGCCGCCTGGAGCAGCTTGAGGATGATATTCTCCACGTCCTCGCCGACATAGCCGGCCTCGGTGAGCGTCGTGGCGTCGGCCATGGTGAAGGGCACATCGAGGATGCGGGCCAGCGTCTGCGCCAGCAGCGTCTTGCCGCAGCCGGTCGGCCCGACCAGCAGGATGTTCGACTTGGCCAGTTCGACGTCGTTGTTCTTCGCCGAATGATTGAGCCGCTTGTAATGATTATGGACGGCGACCGAGAGCACTTTCTTCGCATGGCTCTGGCCGATGACATAATCGTCGAGCACCCGGCAGATATCGGAGGGCGTCGGCACCCCGTCGCGGGTCTTGACCAGGGTGCTCTTGTGCTCCTCGCGAATGATATCCATGCACAGTTCGACGCATTCGTCGCAGATGAATACCGTCGGGCCGGCGATCAGCTTGCGCACCTCGTGCTGGCTTTTGCCGCAGAAGGAGCAATAGAGCGTGTTCTTGGAATCACCGCCGCTGAGCTTCGTCATGGGAACTCCGCTTCTGGACGCCTCGGCGGCATCCTACTGCCGCGCAAGGGTCCAACCAATGCCTTTCAATCCACCAGGGCCTGCGTCCAACCACCCCGGATCGCTTCCGTCCATCGCTTCGCCTGCGTCAAACCTCCTGCCCGCAACCCGCTTGTCCGCCGGCCGCAAACCCGGCCTGCGATCCGCACTGCCATGATCCGGCCCGTGACCCCCACATCCCGCCGGAAATTCCAGCAGCCCCGCAAAGATCAAGTCAAGGCGCCAAAAATCTCCAGGCGCCAGTTTGACAGGTTATGCCGTCCGGCATCAACAAAGCTTTAATACGCCTCGCTTCCGCCCGCAGCAACGCCTGGCCCCGCCGTAGGCCGGAGAGGCCGGCCGGCGACGTGGCCGGCCCGAAGGCCAGGCCCTAACCTGTTGTTTCCTCGACCCTTGCGGGAGCACTCGTCCCCGTGCCGGCCGACCAGGCCCAGCCGCTTTTTCGCCGGCCGGTCCTAATTCGCCGCGGGCTTGTCGTCCTTGCCCTTGGCCTCGGCCTCGGGGCGCTTCTCGACCACCGAATCGATGAGCCCGAATTCCTTCGCGCCATCCGCCGTCATGAAGTTATCGCGCTCGACGGCGGTTTCAATCACCGACAGCGGCTGGCCGGTATGCTTGACATAGATATTGTTCAGCCGGGCACGCAAGGCCAGGATCTCGCGCGCCTGAATTTCAATGTCCGTCGCCTGGCCCTGGGCGCCGCCGGAGGGCTGGTGCACCATGATGCGGGCATTGGGGAGGGCCGCGCGCATCCCCGTCTCGCCGGCGGTGAGAAGCAGCGAGCCCATCGAGGCCGCCTGGCCGACGCAGAGCGTCGCCACCTTGGGGCGGATGTACTGCATCGTGTCGTAGATGGCGAGGCCCGAGCTGACGACGCCGCCCGGCGAATTGATATAGAAGGCGATCTCCTTGTTCGGATTCTCCGATTCGAGAAAGAGAAACTGCGCCGTCACCAGCGAGGAAACCGCATCGTTCACCGGTCCGACGAGGAAGACGATCCGTTCCTTGAGCAGGCGGGAATAGATGTCATAGGCCCTCTCGCCCCGGTTGGTCTGCTCGACCACCATGGGGACCAGGGTATTCATATAGACTTCGAGCATATCTTTCATGCTGGATCCTCGTTGCGCCGCTTGAGCTCGTCCCGGAAAAGCGGCCCCACCTTAATCCGGGATCGGGCGTTGAAACAGCAGCTATGGAACATTTCCGACGCTCCCCGCCGGCCCGCGAGCCCCGAAGCCTCGCCGGCATTGACGATATAGGATCGGCGCGGGAGAAAAGTAAGTCCGCCCGGCCCTACTCTTCCGCCTTTTCGGCCGGCGCCTGCGGCAGGATCTCGTTCTCGTCCTCCTCGGCGTCCCGCGTCAGTTCCTCCGGGCTCACGTCCCGTTCGGTCACCTGGGCAAGCTCGACGATGAAATCGACCACCTTCTCCTCGTAGATCGGCGCGCGGAGCTGGGCCATGGCGTCGGGGTTCTTCTGGAAATAATCGATCACCTTGCGCTCCTGGCCCGGAAAGCGGCGGGCCTGTTCGAGCATGGCGCGGGTGACTTCCTCCGCCTGGACCTCGATGTTATTGGCCCGCCCGACCTCGGCCAGAAGCAGGCCCAGGCGCACGCGACGCTCGGCGATGCGCCGATATTCCTCACGCCGGGCCGCGTCGGCTGGATCTGCGGCCGGATCTGTAGCCGGCGCTGCCACGGCACCTGCCGCGGCATCGGCGCCGCCCTCTGCGCCTTCCTGGGGTTGAGCGGGCGCGGCCTGACCGCCTTCCGCCTCGACCACCTGGCGCCAGATCTGCTCGAACTCGACATCGACCATGCCGGGCGGCACCGGAAAGTCATAGCGCTCCGCCAGCCGGTCGAGCAGGCCGCGCTTCAGCTTCCGCCGGGTGTAGGAGGCGTATTCCTGCTTCAACTGCTGGCGGATCGCCTCCTTCAGCGCCTCCAGATCGTCGAGGCCGAGGCGCTTGGCCAACTCGTCGTCGATCGCCACCACCGGCGCCTCGCGCACCTCGGTCAGCGTCACCTCGAACAGCGCGTCCTTGCCGGCGAGGTCCTTGTTGCCGTAATCGGCCGGGAAGGTCACCCGGACGTCCCGCGCCTCGCCCGCCCCGGCGCCGACGAGCTGATCCTCGAAGCCCGGGATGAAGGAGCCCGAACCCAGCACGAGCTGGTGGCCGGTCGCGCTGCCGCCCTCGAAGGCGACGCCATCGACCTTGCCGACGAAATCGATCAGAACCGCATCGCCCGTTGCCGCCGGGCGCGGCTCGGCCAGAGGCTGAAACGTCTTCTGCTGGGAGGCGAGCCGCTGCAAGGCGTCATCGACCCGCTCGTCGGAGACGCTGGCGACCAGCCGCTCCAGCGCGATGTCGGTGAAATCGCCGATCGTCACGTCGGGCAGCACCTCGATGGCGACATTGCATTCGAGATCGGTGCCTTCCTCGAAGCGCGTCACCTCGACGCGAGGTTGCAGCGCGGGGCGGAGCGCGTGATCGGCGATCGCCTGGCGGGCCGCGGCATTGACCTGCTCTTCCACCACCTCGCTCATGACCGAGCGGCCGTATTGCTGCTTCAGCAGCTTCACCGGCACCTTGCCCGGCCGGAAGCCCGGCAGGCGCACGCGCTGGCTGAGCTGATGTAGCTTTTCGGCCATCAGCCGCTCGATGTCGGAACGGGCGACCACGACCTTGAATTCGCGCTTGAGCCCCTCGGAGCTGGTCTCTGTAACCTGCATTCTGTCGATCCGTCCAAAATAGCCGTTGTGAAACCTTCCGCCGGCCCGGCCCAGGCGGACCGGACGCGCACGGCGCCTGCTTCTGCGGACAGGGAAACGCCTGGTGCGGGCGGAGGGACTTGAACCCCCACGACATCGCTGCCACCAGGACCTAAACCTGGCGCGTCTGCCAATTCCGCCACGCCCGCATGGCCAAGCCCGGCCGCGACCGCGGCCGTCCAGGCCGAAACCGCCACTCTATAGCACAGGGATTTTCGCCAGGAGAAGGTTAAATGCAAGCGCCGCCGCGCCGAAGCCCGCGCCAGCCGGGAAAAGCGCCGCCTGCCGCCTGGAAGCGGAAAGCCCTCTCCCCTGCCGCCGCCAGGCTTCAGACCGCGAGAGCGGGACTGGCGGCGGGACGGGCGACCGGGCTTGCATGCGACCCGTAGAGTGCCGCGAAGGAGGTCAGCGCCAGAAGGCGGGTGCCCTGCTCCTCGGTAAAATCGGGACCGACATAGGAAAGGTGAAAACGCACATGAGGAATGCCGGCCGCATCGGGTCCGACTGAGAGAACCCTGGCCACTTCGACCAGATTGTACCGCCACTCCCGCCGGTAAATGGCACCTTCGTGGACATTCAAGTCCCGATCCCCATTCCGGCTTTGACGCTTGAGGAAAAGCATCGCCGTCCCCCGCCGCTCTGATTAACCATGTATCACATTAGAAGATGGATGTGAATAAAGAGTTAAACCTCTGATCGGGAACGTCATAAATCGCTTTTAGCCCTTGAGCAGGCGCTTCACCGACGTCTGCAGGGTCACGATGCCATGGGTCTTGTAGGATTCGTGATTGGCTTCGATCTCGCCAAGCTTGTAGCGGTAATTGACCATGAGACCGGCCGACTGCGCCATCCCGCGCGGGGAGGTATCGCCCAGCCAGTTGATGCGCTCGATACGCGCGCCGTTGGAGAGGTGGAAATTGGCCACCCGGTCGCGCACCCCGTTCGGGCCGGTCTCGAGCGCGAGATAGCGGGCGCACAGCCGCATCAAAGGCGCTTCGAGGGCGGCGCAAACCGCCGCGTCCTGCGGCCAGTCGGACCGCGCCAGCAGCCGCTCCAGCGCCACAATGCCCGCCGGTCTCGCCGCTCCCGTCGCTGCCGCGACCTCCTCCCCGCCGGCCAGGGCGGCAAGGACCTGGGCTTCCGCCGGGGAGAGCAGGGACGCATCGGCCGCCGCCAGGCGCTCGTCGAGCCAGGCGCGGAAGCCCGGAATGGGCGAGAGCGTGGCGAAGATCTTGAGATCGGGAAAATCCCGCGTCAGGACATCGACGACCCGCTTGATCAGGAGGTCGCCGAAACTCACGCCCGCCAGGCCCTTCTGGCAATTGGAGATGGAATAGAAGATGGCGCTGTCGGCCTGGCGCGGATCGGCCGGCGGCTCGCCTTCGTCGAGCAGCCGCTGCACCGACCCAGCCATGCCGTCGACCAGCGCGACCTCGACGAAGATGAGCGGCTCGTCGGGCATGCGCGGGTGGAAGAAGGCGAAGCAGCGCCGGTCGGAATCCAGGCGGTTCTTGAGATCGGTCCAGGAGCGGATCTCGTGCACCGCCTCGTAATCCATGAGCTTTTCCAGCAGAACCGCCGGCGAGTTCCAGGTGATGCGGGAAAGATCGAGAAAGCCGATGTCGAACCAGCCCGCGAGCAGCACGCGCAGTTCCTCGGCAAGGCCTGCCAGCGCCGGATCGCTCCTGGTCAACCGCAGCAGATCGGCCCGCATATCGACCAGGAACTTGACCCCTTCGGGCAGGCTGTTGAAATGGGTGAGAAGGGTGACGCGCGGCGCCACCAGGGCGGCGCGCATCGCCGTTTCGGCGCGCTCGAAGGCGGCATCGTCCGCCGCCTGGTCCCAGGCCGCGATGGCGAGGCCCAGGCGGGTGCGGGCGATGCCGTGCCGCTGTGTCAGCAGCGAGAGGAAGCGGTGCCGCCCGGAGGGCGAAAGCGACAGATAGATGCGTCCGACATCAGCCGCCCTCACCCGCGCCGATGCCTCGCCGCCGGCGCCGTTGAGGCAGAGATCGATCCGCCGCGCCAGGCGCTCGGCATCCTCTTCCGGCAGGTCGGGACGCAAGGTGCCCGAGAAGGCGACACGAGCCTGATCGGCGACATCGCGGAAGGCGCGGCCGATCCGCCCGAGGGTGCGGTCGTAAAGGCTGGCGACGGGTTCCTCGCTCATCGGATACTCTCTCTTGCGCAATAAAATCAGGCCAAGTTTACGCCCCAGCGTGACCGATGAAGCGGCCGGATGCCAGCCCCATCGGCCCGCTGCCCGGTCATCCTTTTGCGATAGGCGGGTCCACGGCCGGCAGGTCGGGGGACAGGGCGCGGAGCAGGGCGGACAGCGTGTCCGGCAGGTCGTCGGCGATCAGCCCGGCGGACTCGGCGTCATCAGCCTGCCCCACCTCGCTGCCGGTCCGTTCCTGTCCTACGGGATCCAGTGGATCGCCTTCGGCATCATCGCGCCGATCGGGGTCGGTTACTTCGTCGTTGCCGAGGTACGACAACGCCGCAGGGAAAAGGCTTCTTCGGACGCGGCGGCCACGGCTACGTCGCTGG
>CALCYJ010000166.1 GCA_937905845.1 uncultured Rhodospirillales bacterium | reverse complement strand
AGCCCATTTTTGCGTCACCCTCCATTTTAGACCAGGATCGGCGGCAAGGAAATCGGATCATGGCCGTCGGCCCCGGTTCGAAAGCCTGTCGGCCCGCGCCCGCCGGCCGCGTGATCGCGCGGTAGTGGAACCCAGATTCTTGCGGTAGGCTCCGGGCCTGATCTTTCACCTCAAGGACCGACGATGCGCTATATGATGCGCTACATCCTGCTGGTCGCCGCCCTGGCCGCAGCGGCGTTCGGCTACACCCTATACTGGCACAAGCTGGCAGACCATCTTACGCACGCCACAGGCGAGTGGATCACCCAGCGCCGGGCGGAAGGCTATGTTATCGCCACGACGGGCTACAAGGTCTCGGGCTTTCCCGATCAGCTCGTTCTCACCATCGACCAGCCGACGATCGCCAAGCCGGCCGATCCGCATGCCTGGTCGATGAGCGCCGCGCGCGTCACCCTCTATGCGCAGCCGTGGAACTTTCATCACGTCATCGTCGATTTCGGCCACAGCCAGACCTTCGCCTGGAAGGACGGCGGCATCGCGCACAAGGCCGCCTTGAACGAAGGCGATGCCAAGACCAGCCTGTTCTTCTCCAGTGCCGGCGCGATCACCGCCCTCGATCTCGCGCTGAGCGATGCGACCCTTACCGCCGACAGGCTTGCCGGCCCCCTTCAGGCCAAGCGTTTCGAGCTGCACGAGCGCAAAAACCACGGCGAGACCAAGGCCCGGCCCAAGGGCAGCATCGATCTCGCCTTCGGTGGCACCGACATTCTTCTGCCGCCCGACCCGAACCTGACGCTGGGCCGGCAATTGGCCGATGTCGTGGTGCAGGTGACGCTGCCGCCGCCGCTGCCGCAAAGCCTCAAGACGATGGCCGCCTGGCGCGATGACGGCGGCACGGTGGAACTCGACCGTCTCAAACTCGATTGGGGGCCGCTCGATGTTCAGGGCAGCGGCACGCTCGCGCTCGACCGCGAGATGCGCCCGCTGGCCGCCCTGACGGCGGATATCCGGGGCTTCGGCCCGGCGCTCGACGCCATCGCCGCCGCCGGCCGCATCAAGCCCGGGAACGTCGCGCTGGCCAAGGCGGTGCTGAACGCCCTGGCGACGACCGACAAGCAGGGGGATCGGAGCATCCGCGTGCCGGTGACGGCGCAGAACGGCAAGCTGTTCGTCGGGCCCGTGAAGCTGCTCACTCTGGCGCCGCTGCCGCTCCTGTCCGGCCAAAGTCCGGCTGGTTGACCTCCTGCCCGGCGTCGATGATGGCCCGGCGCACCGCCCGCGTGCGGGTGAAGAGGTCGAACAGCGTCTTGCCGTCGCCCCAGCGGATCGCCCGCTGCAGCGCCGTCAGATCCTCGACGAAACGCCCGAGCATCTCCAGCACCGCCTCGCGGTTATGAAGGAAGACGTCGCGCCACATCGTTGGGTCGGAAGCGGCGATGCGGGTGAAGTCGCGGAAGCCGCCGGCCGAATATTTGATCACTTCGGACTGGGTGACGGTTTCCAGATCCGCGGCGGTGGCGACGATGTTATAGGCGATGAGGTGCGGCACATGGCTGGTGATGGCCAGAACCAGATCGTGGTGGCCCGCCTCCATGATCTCGACCTTGCTGCCGCAGCGGCGCCAGAATTCCGCCAGCCGCTCCAGCGCCGCCGCATCGGCGTCGGCCGGCGGCGTCAGGATGCACCAGCGATTGAGGAAAAGCTCGGCGAAGCCCGCTTCGGGTCCCGATTGCTCGGTGCCCGCGACCGGGTGGCCGGGGATGAAATGCACGCCCGGCGGGACATGCGGACCGACGGCGCGGAACACCGCCTGCTTGACCGAGCCGACATCGCTTAACGTCGCCCCGGGCGCAAGGTGGGGCGCGATCGCCGCCGCGATCTCGGCATAGGCGCCGACGGGGGTGCAGAGGATGACGAGATCGGCGCCCGCGACGGCCGCCGCCGGATCGGCATAGGCGGCGCCGACCAGCCCAAGCTTCAGCGCCGCGTCGCGCGAGGCTTCCGACTTGGCGGCGCAGACGATCTCGCCCGCCAGCCCGTCGCGCCGGGCCACCCGCGCGATCGAGGAGCCGATCAGCCCGATGCCGATCAGCGCCAGGCGGCGATAGAGCGGCGGGGCCAAGGCTGCGGCGGGCGCGCTCATGACGTCATGAACTCGGAAAGCCCGCGCAGAAGCAGCCGGCATTCCTCCTCCGTCCCGACGCTCACCCTCAGGCAATCGTCAAGGCCATAGGCTCGCATCGCACGCAGCAGGATGCCGCGCTGGGCGAGGAAGGCATCGGCCGCCCGGGCATCCCGCGGGCTTGCGGGAAAGCGGACGAGCAGGAAATTGGCGACGCTCGGCGCTACTTCGAGGCCGCGCGCGCCAAGCTCTCGCGCCAGCCACGCCAGCCAGATATCGTTGTGGGTGCGCGCGGCATCGGTATAGGCGATGTCGGCCAGCGCCGCCACCGCGGCCGCCTGCGCCGGCGCATTGACGTTGAAGGCACCCCTGACCCGCTGCAACACCGCCGCCACCGCGGCCGGCATATAGGCCCAGCCGACCCGCAAGCCGGCGAGCCCGTAGATCTTGGAGAAGGTGCGCGTCATTACGACATTGTCGCTCGCGCGCACCAGCTCGATGCCGGGGTTGTAATCGTTGCGCCCGACATATTCGGCATAGGCGGCGTCGATCACCAACAGCACGTCCTCCGGCAGGCCGCGGTGCAGCCGGCGCACTTCCTCGTCGGGCAGATAGCTGCCGGTCGGATTATTGGGATTGGTGAGGAACACCACGCGGGTCTTCGGCGTGACGCGGGCCAGGATGGCATCGACATCGGCGACCAGGTTGCGCTCGGGTGCCGCAATCGGGACCGCGCCATTGGCACGCGCGGTGATCGGGTACATGAGGAAGCCGTACTGGCTGTAGAGGACCTCGTCGCCCGGCCCCGCATAGGCCTGCGCGAGGAGGGCCAGGATCTCGTCGGAGCCATTGCCGCAGACGATGCGCTCGGGCTCAAGCGCGTAGTGACGGGCGAGCGCCGCCGCAAGCGCGCCCGAATTGCCGTCGGGATAGCGGTGCAGCGCCAGCGCCTGCGCCTGATAGGCGGCGATGGCGCGCGGGCTCGGGCCAAGCGGGCTCTCGTTCGACGACAGTTTGATGATGCGTTCGACACCGGCGGCCGTGGACTGCCCGCCCTGATAGGGGGTGATGTCGAGAATGCCGCTCTGAGGCTTGGGCGCAGTCACGATCCGATCTCCCCTCAACGGGTCCGCTTGCGATCACTCTTGCGGTGGCGATAAGTTTCAGCTCAGCGGCGTGGCATAGGCGCCGATCGGCACCACCGCCTGCACGCTGCTCCGGGCCAGTTCGAGAAAATGCTCGAGCCTGGCATCCTCGCGCGCAACGAAGCTCGCCACCGCCATGAGGTGAAGCTCGGCGCCGCCATCGGCGTCGCGGCGGCTGGCCAGGCTGTAGCCGGTAAGGCCCGCCTGCTGTAGCAGTTCCGCCAGGCGGCCGCGGCTGACCTGCTCGGTCACGGAAATGGCGAGCAGGCTGACATCATCGCCCGAAGGTTCCGGCGGCACCATCGTCACGACGAAACCCGCCACCGGCTCCAGCAGGCTCGGCTGGGCGACGAAAGGCAGGCGCGCGATGATCTGCGGCATGTTGCCGCCGCCGGCGGCAAGCTGCGGCCACCAGGGATCTTCCTCGCCCTCCTGGGGCAGCGGCAGGATCCCGATCGTCGCCTGGCCGCCCGTCACCGCGCGCAGCACGTTCTGCGCCGAGCGGTGCAGCGTCATCGGCGTCGCCTGGCCGAAATGGCGCCGGCTCATGTCCCAATAGCTCACCGAGCGCGTCGGCGCATTGACCGCCACGCTCAACGGCCCCTGAATCAGGCAATTGGCGCTGATCAGCTCCCGCCAGATGCCCGCCACCACGCCCTGCGGCAGCGGGCCGGAATGACGGGCGATCAGGCGGCGCAGGATCGCGGCCTCGCGGCCGGGCTTGATATGATTGACCGGCCAGTTGCCCGGCCCCTTGACGCGGGCGACATGCTCTCCGATCGCCGCCCGGCGCATCAGCAGGTCATGCAGGCGGTCGTCGATCTCGTCGATCTCGCGGCGGAGCGCGTCGAGTTCGGTGGCATTGACGCTCATTGCGGTGGGAAACCCGGATGCTTTGGCAATGGGCCTAGTAGTAGCTCCCAAGCCCTTCAAAAGCAAAGAAAACATTGACCAAGGCGCCGCCTGCTTCCCGTGAAGCCCGTTCGGGAAAAGCCGACCCGCTTCGCCCGGCCGGAGTAGGCGGCGAAACCGCGGGCCGGAAAAATTTTGCCATTCAAACGGCGCGGAAAATGCTCTAGTGTCCCCTGGCTGAAATTTGTTTCAGGAATAAACGAGGGCGGTGCGGCTGTGGCGCGGCGACGCCGCCCGGATTATGATTTTCGCGACCGATTGATTGATTGATGGCCGATTGATTGACGACCGACTGATTGATAAAGCGCCGATCATTCCCGCTTGGCGGCCGGTTCCGCCCGGCAGCCTGTCGTGTCCGGCGGAAGAGTATGCGGGGCCAAGCCGCGACACCGGCAGCCGTGCCGCCGGGGCATTCCGGCGCTGCCCGGCGGCCGGAGCGAGCCTGGCCGGCGGCCTGATCGGGTGGAGGCTGAAGATCCCCTCATGAGTACCAGGCAACGAGCCATCGACGCCCCCGGCACGCCGGACCGGCGGTTCTATCTCGGGCAGGACCGCCCGCTCCGCCTCGATTGCGGCGTCGAGCTTGGCCCTTTCACCGTCGCCTACGAAACCCACGGCAGGCTCGATGCCGAGCGGCGCAACGCCATCCTCGTCTGCCACGCCCTGACGGGGGATCACCACGTCGCCTCCCTGCACCCGATCACCGGCAAGCCCGGCTGGTGGCAGACGATGGTCGGGCCGGGCAAGGTGATCGACACCGACCGCTATTTCGTCATCTGCACCAATGTGCTGGGCGGCTGCATGGGCAGCAGCGGCCCGAAGGAGATCAATCCGGCGACCGGGCGGGCCTATGCCATGAGCTTTCCCGTCATCACCGTCGCCGACATGGTGCGGGCGCAGGCGCTGCTGCTCGACCATCTCGGCATCGAGCAGCTTTTCTGCGTCATCGGCGGCTCGATGGGCGGCATGCAGGCGCTGCAATGGGCGGCGAATTATCCCGACCGCGTCTTCGCCGCCATTCCCATCGCCTGCGCGGCGCGCCATTCCGCCCAGAACATCGCCTTTCACGAGGTCGGCCGGCAGGCGATCATGGCCGATCCCGACTGGTGCGGCGGCGATTACCTGGCGCGTGGCCGCGTGCCGCGTGCCGGCCTCGCGGTCGCGCGCATGGCGGCGCATATCACCTATCTTTCGGAAGCCGCGCTGCATCGCAAGTTCGGCCGCACGCTACAGAACCGCGACCATATCACCTATGGGTTCGAGGCCGATTTCCAGGTCGAGAGCTATCTGCGCCACCAGGGCTCGACCTTCGTCGATCGCTTCGATGCCAATTCCTATCTCTACATCACGCGGGCGATGGATTATTTCGACCTCGCGGCGGAATATGGCGGCGTGCTGGCACGGGCCTTCGCCGGCACCAAGACCCGCTTCTGCATCGTGAGCTTTACCTCCGACTGGCTGTTCCCGACGGCGGAGAACCGCGCCGTCGTGCATGCGCTGAACGCCGCGGCCGCCAATGTCAGCTTCGTCGAGGTCGAAACCGACAAGGGGCACGACGCCTTCCTGCTCGACGAGCCCGAGCTTTTCGCCACGCTGGGCGGCTTCCTCAACGGTGCCGCCGAGCACCGGGGCCTGGGCCGGTCATGACCATCGCCGCACCGGAGAGAACGGGCGAGCAGGCGGGCGAGAAGCCCGGCCTCGGCGCCAGGCCCGCGGATATCCGCGTCGATCTTCTGCTCATCGCCGCGGCGGTGAGCCCGGGCTGCCGCGTGCTCGACATCGGCTGCGGCGACGGCGCGCTGCTCGAATATCTCGCGCGGACCAAGGGCGTCGACGGCCGCGGCATCGAACTCAGCCAGGCGGGGGTCAATGCCTGCGTCGGCCGCGGCCTCTCGGTCGTGCAGGGCGATGCCGATACCGATCTTGGCGACTATCCCGCCGGCGCCTTCGATTATGCCATCCTGAGCCAGACGTTGCAGGCGACGCACAATCCCCGCACCGTGCTGATGGAGCTATTGCGCATCGGCCGGCGGGCCATCGTCTCCTTCCCGAACTTCGGCTTCTGGCGGGTGCGCTACAGCCTGTTCTGGCACGGGCGCATGCCGATAACGCCGATCCTGGGCCATCCTTGGTACGAGACGCCCAACATCCACCTCTGCACCATCCGCGACTTCGTGGCGCTGGCGCGCGATCTCGATATCGTCATCGAGCAGCGCGTCACCCTCAATCGCTGGGGCCGCAAGGGCCTTTTCGGCTCGGGCGGCCTGTTCGCCAATCTTCTCGCCGAACAGGGCATGTTCGTCCTGAGCCGGCGCCGGTAATCCTCCCCGTCGCCGGGCCTATGGTTCGGGACACGTCGCGGCGCGATGCGCCGCCCTGATCTATGGTTCCGAAGAGGTGGCGGCGCGATGCGCCGCCGTGATCTATGGTTCGGAAGAGGTGGCGGCGCGATGCGCCGCCCAGGCCCTATGGTTCCGAAGACGTGGCGGCGCGATGCGCCGCCCAGGCCCTATGGTTCCGAAGACGTGGCGGCGCGA
>CALCYJ010000165.1 GCA_937905845.1 uncultured Rhodospirillales bacterium | reverse complement strand
AGGACCGGATCGGCGAGAAGCGTCGAAACGATCGGCGCCGGATCGGCCAGCCCGGTGGTCTCGATCGCGAGACGCCGGAAGGCCGGAATGACGCCCCGCTCGCGCCGCGAATAGAGGCCACGGACGGCCTGGGCCAGATCGTCGCGGATGGTGCAGCAGACGCAGCCGCTTTGCAGCAGGACGATATTCTCGTCCAGCGTTTCGAGCAGGAGGTGGTCGAGCCCGATCTCGCCCAGTTCGTTGATCAGCACCGCCGTATCGGCGAAAGCCGGCTGGCGCAGCAGGCGGGAGAGCAGCGTCGTCTTGCCGCTGCCGAGAAAGCCGGTGATCAGATTGACCGGAATGAGTTCGGTGCCAACCATGGTGGTTCAGGCCCCGTCGCTATCGGCTTCAAGCCGGGCCAGGAGATCGGGCGCGAGCGGATCGAGCTTGCGGCCGATCATGGCCTCCGCCGCCGCCCACAACGCCATGGGATCCTCCACGATCTCGGTTCGCCCGGTACGGCTGGAAAGCAGGTAGGAGCATGCCTGCCAATCGTCGAGCTGAAGCGCGTAATGGCCGAGCACCTGGTTGATGATGGCGATGCGCTGCCGGCGGCCGCGGCGCCGGGCGACCGGATCGGCCGCGGCAACAGGCGCGGCGGGCGCGACGATATCCGTATCGCTCCAATGTTCGATCCCAAGAAAGCCGCACAGCGCGCACATGACTTGCCACTCCCGACCGGATTCGCGTCGCAACCCTTGCGGACAGGCGGACGGACAGGCCGCCGCCGTCCGCCCGCGCAAGGGTCTCTACTTCTTCTTCCGCCGCGGCGTCCGGCGGGCGAAATCGTCGGCGATCTCGTTGAACGTATGAAAGCTCACGCCGGGATGGCGGATCATATGATTGAACAGCCGTTCCAGCATCAGCAGCACCTGCGGCCGTCCCGACACGTCGGGATGGATGGTGATGGCGAAGACGGCATAATCCATCTCGCGATAGACCCAGTCGAACTGGTCGCGCCACATTTCTTCGAGGTGGCGCGGATTGACGAAACCATGCGAGTTCGGCGATTTCTTGATGAACATCATCGGCGGCAAATCGTCGAGGTACCAGCTCGCAGGGATCTCGATCAGATCGGTCTCGCTCCCGCGCACCAGCGGCTTCATCCAGGCGTCCGGCTTCTTGGAAAAATCGATCTTGGTCCAGCTATCGCCGACGCGGACGTAATAGGGGGTGAAATCCCGGTGCATCAGACTGTGGTCGTATTTGATGCCCTTCTTCAGCAACAGCTCGTTGGAGACCCGGCTGAATTCCCACCACGGCGCGACATAGCCCGTGGGCCGCTTGCCCGACAGGCGGGTGATGATATCGATGCAGCGGTCCATCACCGCCTCTTCCTGCTCGGGCGTCATGGCGATGGGATTTTCGTGCGAATAGCCATGCATGCCGATCTCGTGACCGGCCTCGGCCACCGCGCGCATCTCGTCGGGGAAAGTCTCCGCCGAATGGCCCGGCACGAACCAGGTGGTCTTCACCCCCAGGCGCTCGAAGAGCTTGAGGAGGCGGGGCGAGCCGACCTCGCCCGCGAACAGCCCGCGCGAAATATCGTCGGGCGAATCCTCGCCGCCGTAGGAGCCGAGCCAGCCCGCCACCGCATCGACATCGACACCGAAAGCGCAGCGTATTTCCTTTGTCATCGCCATTCCTCCTTGATCAAGCGAGAGACCGATCTTCCGTAATGCCCGCGGGCCCCGCGCTTCAGCTTGCCGCCGCCGCAGACCCGTGCCCGGCAGCCGAGCCAAGCTCGCGCCGGCGCTTGAGCGTCGCCGCGCGGTCGAGAGCGCCGGCCGCGGTCAGGACGACGCCGTAGGCGGCGAGCGCATGTTCCGGGGTGCAGAAACCATCGAGCACATCGTCCACGACCTGTTCCGCCTCGCGTTCCAGCGGATCGCCGTAGCCGCCGCCGCAGGGCGCGTAAAAGGCCATCGCGTCGCCGGCCTTGGTCGCCAGGCCGGAAAACTTCGCCGGCAGCGAGCGCACCGTGGCCGTATCGGCGATATTGAAGACCTCCACCTTGCCGACCGCGCCCTCGCCACCGCCGAAGGCGCCCCAGGGCACGTCGGTATGGCGCTCGTTCTCGTGCGTGATGGAACCATCGGTGAGCAGGCGCTGCACCTTCACCACGCCGATGCCGCCGCGATATTTCCCGGCACCCGGCATGACGTCGTCGCGCAGCTCGTAGCGGTCGCAGACCATCGGCAGATGCATGCCGAGATCCTCGATCGGGTTATTGCGCGTGTTGCACATGAGATTGTCGATGGCATCGGGCCCATCCGAAGTCGCGCGGCCGCCATAGGCGCCTTCGTTCACTTCGAGGAAGACCCAATAGTCGCCACCGGGCCGCAAGCCGGAATAGGCGGCGAAGGAAAGGCTCGCCGAATTGCCGGCCGTCACCCGCCCTGGCAATACCGGCGCCAGGGCCTTGACGATGAGATCGATCACCCGGTTGCATTGAGTGAAACGCGCTTCGGCGGCGGCGGGGAACTCGGGATTGAAGATCGAGCCTTTCGGCGCGATCACCTTGATCGGCCGGAAGGACCCTTCGTTCTGCGGCACATATTCGTTGCTCGTTGCGGTATCGAGGAGAAGCGCGCGGAAGGCGAAGAAGCAGGCAACCTTGGTCGATCCCTCGAAGGGAACATTGAAGCCGGTCGGCACCTGGGGCGATGAGCCGGTGAGATCGACCTCGACGCTGTCGCCCGCCACCCGCACCGCGACCTTGATCGGCAGCCGCTGGTTCCGGTTGCGGCCGTCGTCGTCGAGGAAGCCCTCGGCGCGGTATTCGCCGTCGGGAATCTCGGCGATGCGCTTGCGCAGGATGCGCTCGGAATAATCCATGAGCTGGTTGGCGGCGGCGAGGATCGTCTCCTTGCCATAGGTGCGGATCAGTTCCTGGAAGCGCCGCGCCCCAAGCTCGGCGGCGGCGATCTGCGCGTTCAGATCGTCCTGAAGCTGCTTCGGCATGCGGCTGTTATGGCCGATGAACTGCCAGATCGCGTCGTTGCGCTTGCCGCGCTCGAACAGTTTGATGCCGGCGAACAGCATGCCTTCGCCGAAGACGTCGGGAATATCGATGATCAGCCCGGGCGTCGCCGAGCCGATATCGACATGGTGCGCGGTATTGGCGGAGAAGCCGACCAGCTCGCCCTCCCAATAGATCGGGATCACCACCGCGACATCGGGCGAATGGCTGGCGCCGTAATAGGGGTGGTTGTGGATGATGACGTCGCCCTCATGCCACTCGCCGCCCTGCAAGGTCTCCTGGATGCCGCGCAGATAGCCGGGGATGGAGCCGATATGCAGCGGCGTCGAATCGGATTCGCACAGCGTGTTGAAATTGGCGTCGAACAGGCCGGCGCCGAGATCCTGCGATTCGCGGATGATCGAGGAAAAGGACATGCGGTAGAGGACGTGCCCCATCTCCTTGGCGATGGTGTCGAATGCCCCGCCGATGACCTGAAGGGTTATGGGATCGACTTCGCGATAGGCCATGTCTGCCTCCCTTACGCCGCGCGCACGCGCTGGACGTGAATGTTGCTGGATGCATCGACGCGGGCGACATAATCGGGCGGGATCAGCGTCGTGGCATTGTGTTGCAGGATGATCGCCGGCCCCGGCACGACATGGCCGGCGAGAAGCCGGTCCCGGTCATAGCGCGGCGTGTCCAGGGTGCGGCCGTCGTCGAAAACGGTGGGGCGGCGATAGAGGCAGGCTTGCGCGATGTCGGCGCCGCCAGCTTGCTTCAGGCTCGGCCAGCGCAGCGGTTCGACCGGCGCGCTGCCGACCACGCGGAGCGTCACCACTTCGACCGCCGATCCCTCGAAGGCATAACCGTAATCCCGGCGGTGGGATTCATGGAAATTGGCGATGACGAGATCGCGGTTGCGGAAGGACAGCGCCTCCTCGGGCATCGCCGCGCGCAGCTCGAATCCCTGTCCCTGATAGCGGCATTCGGCGATGCGCAGGAAGCGCTGGCGGGCCTGCGGCACGCCGTCGGCGGCCAGGCGTTCGCGGCAAAGCTGTTCGAGCTTCTCGATATCGGTATTGATACGGTCGAGATCGCTCTGGTTCGCGGTATTGAGGAGAGTGAGGACCGAGCGGGTGAATTCATAGCGCATGTCGGTCACCAGCAGGCCAATGGCCGCCGTGATGCCGGGCGCCGGCGGCACGATCATCTCGCGCGCCGCGATCTCCGTCGCCAGGGCGGCGCCATGCAACGGACCGGCGCCGCCGAAAGCCATCAGGGCGAATTGGCGCGGATCATAGCCGCGGGCGACCGAATTGGCGCGGATGGCCAGCGCCATATTGGAATTGATCACCCTGAGGATACCGAGTGCCGCTTCCTCTATACTCATCTTGAGCGGCTTCGCCAGCGTCTCGGAGATCGCCTTGGCGGCAAGCGCGCGGTCGACCTTCAGATCGCCGCCGAGCAGCTTGTCGGCATCGAGCCGGCCCAGCACGACCTGGGCATCCGTCACCGTCGGCTCGCGCCCGCCCTTGCCATAGCAGACCGGCCCCGGGTCGGCGCCGGCCGAGCGCGGCCCGACGCGGAAGGCGCCGCCCTCGTCGATATAGGCGATCGAGCCGCCGCCGGCGCCGATCGTCGCCAGATCGATCATCGGCGCCAGAACGGGATAAGCGCCGACATAAGTGTCCCGCGGATTCATGATCTTGATCTCGCCGCCGGGAATGGTGCTGATATCGGCCGAGGTGCCGCCGATATCGATGGTGATGATGTTCGCCTCGCCGGACAGTTCGCCGGCCCAACGGCCGCCGATCACGCCGCCGGCCGGACCCGACATCAGGATGGTGACCGCCTTCTCGGTGCAGGTCTCCACCGTCGCGACGCCGCCGTTCGATTGCATGACACGAAGTTCGGCCGCAAAGCCCGCCTCGCGCAGCTTGCGTTCGAGATTGCGCAGGTAGAAGGAGGTCTTCGGCCCGACATAGGCGTTCATCGCCGTGGTCGAGAAGCGCTCGTACTCCCGCATCACATCGACGACTTCCGACGAGCAGCAGACATAGGCATCGGGCATCGCCGCCCGCACGATCTCGGCGGCGCGCTTTTCGTGGGCATCGTTCAGGAAGGAGAAGAGAAAGCCGACGATCACCGCCTCGATGCCGCGGGACTTGAAGAGTTCGGCCGCCGCCGCCACTTCGTCTTCCGCCAGCGGCACGGCGACCGCACCCGAGGGCGGCAGGATGCGCTCGCTGATCGGGATCCGGTTGCGCCGCTTCACCAAGGGCTTGCTCTGCCAGGGCACGTCGAACTGCATGGAAAAGTTGTGCGGCCGCTTGTGCCGGGCGATATGCAATATGTCGCGGAAGCCGCGGGTGGTGAGCATGCCGACCTCGGCGCCGGTATGTTCCAGCGTGATATTGGTCGCGACCGTCGTGCCATGGACCACGAGCGTCACGTCCTGCGGCCGCACGCCGGCCATGCCGCAGATTTCGGCAATCCCCTTAAGGACGGCCTGCGACTGATCGCTTGGCGTGCTCGGCACCTTGTGCACGAACACGCTCGGCACGCCGTCCAGCACGGTCTCGAGAATGAGATCCGTGAAGGTGCCGCCGACATCAACGCCAATTTTTGCCACCAGATCCTCCGCTGATCATGCCCTTGCGCAAAATCACGCGCTCTTTTCCACCCTGCCCTAAAGCACGTCGATTGCCTGCTCGATCGAAAGGCCGTAGGACAGCAGCCGCTCGTCCTCGCCGCCCGGCGCCGAGAACAGGATGCTGGTCGGAAGTCCTTGCGCATCCCGGCCCGAGGGCAGCGCCAGTCCGCAGGTGCGCAGGAAATTGCCGAGCGCGGTATTGCGCAGGGTCTTCATATTGACCGCGTGGAAATGCTCGTCGTCGGCTTCGAGCGGCGCGACAAGGGGTGCTGTATGCGGTGTCGTCGGCATGACGAGAAGCGCGCCGTCGAGGGCGGTGGAAAGCGCGGCGATGCCGCGCTCCCGCGCCTGCTGGATGCTCAGAAGATCGATGGCCGTCATCTTCCCGCCGCCGAGCAGACGCGCCATGACGCGGCGATCGATGCGCTCGGCCGCGGGCGAGGCGATCAGCGCGTGATGCCGCAGATAGGCTTCGACCGCGATGAGAGAGCCGTGCCGGAGCGACACGTCTTGCGCCTCGTCCAGGACGTCGAGGCGGTGCTGTTCCACGCGCGCGCCCGCCGCCGCCAGGCGTTCCAGCACCGCCCACATATTGGCCGCCACCGCGTCCTCGACGCCTTCCAGCACCAGATTGGTCGGCACCACGAGGCGGAGCGAGGAGAGATCCGCGCGCCTCACCCCGCTCGTCGTCAGGCCGCGCAGCGCCATGTCGAGCAGCACGCAATCCTCGACGCTGCGGGCGAGCGGGCCGACGGTATCGAGCGTCGATGACAGCGAGAAGACATCGCGCTTGTCGATGCGTCCCTCGGTAGTCTTGAAGCCGACGATTCCATTGAAGGCGGCGGGAATGCGTACCGAGCCGCCGGTATCGGTGCCGATCGAACAGGGGGCGAGCCCCGCCGCCACCGCCACCCCCGAGCCCGACGAGGATCCGCCCGGCGCCCGCGGCTCCGACCCGCCGTGGGGATTGCGCGGGGTGCCGAAATGGGGATTGAGGCCAAGGCCGGAATAGGCGAATTCGCTGAGATTGACCTTGCCGAGCGAGACCATCCCCGCGGCCGCGAGGTTGGCCACCACCGGGGCATCGCGCGTCTTAGGCGGCGCATCGCGATAGATCGCCGAGGCCGCGGTGGTGCGGCTCCCCGCGAGATCGAACAGATCCTTCCAGGCCACCGGCACGCCATCGAGCGGCCCGAGCGGGCGGCCTTCGCGATAGCGCCGGGCGGCGGCCTCGGCCTCGCGTCGGGCGCGCTCGCCGGTCAGTTCGAGAAACACCGGGCCGTGGGGGTCGCGGGCGATCCGCTCCAGGCAGGATTCGAGCACCGTCACCGGATCGATCGCACCCGCAAGCAGACGACGCCCCACCGTCGCGGCCGAGAGATCGGCAATTGTCTCCATCCTGGACATTCTTCCCTTATCTCCTGCGCTGCACGTTCCAGCCCCGGCCTTCCCGCCTTAACCTTCCCGCCCCGATCAATCCTGACGGATGATGGTCGATTCTTCCGCCGCCCAGCTCAGGGCGACGTCGCAACCCACGGCCACAAGATCGACGGCATATCTGGCGACATGGCTTTCCACCCGGACCTCGGCGCCGTCGCCAAGCCGGACGACGAGGAAAAGCGTATGGCCGACGACATCGCTGCTGATCACCTGGCCGCTCAGCCCGTTGGCGTCGCGGCCCAAGTCCGGCATGCCGCCGCTCCGCCCGGCGGGATGGATATCGATCGCCTCGGAGGGAACGACGACAATCGCCGCATCGCCCGGGCCGAGATCCTCGCCGTTGCCGCGGCCGCGCAGCGCGCCATGCGGCGTATCGACGGCGCAGAGCCCGTCGCTGAGGCCGATCATCCGGCCGCCGATCAGCGCATTGCGGCCGATGAAGCGGGCGACGAAGGGTGTCTTCGGCCGGCGGTAAAGCTCGTAAGGGGTGCTGAGCTGCTCGATCGTGCCGCGGTTCATCACCACGACGCGATCCGACAGGACCAGCGCTTCCGACTGCGCATGGGTGACGAAGACGAAGGTGATGCCGAGATTGCGCTGCAAAAGCTTCAGCTCGTTCTGAATCGATTTCCGCAGATTGGCGTCCAGCGCGCCGAGCGGCTCGTCGAGCAGGAGAATTTCCGGCTCGACCACCAGGCTGCGGGCGAGCGCCACGCGCTGGCGCTGGCCGCCGGAAAGCCCATCCGGGCGGCGCGCGGCGACATCGGCCAACTCCAGCTTCTCGATCATGCCGCGGGCCTTGGCCCGGCGCTCGGCCGGAGCCAGCCCCTTGACCGCCAGCCCGTATTCGATATTGGCCTGCACGCTCATATGGGGAAACAGGGCGAAGTTCTGAAAGATCGTCGAGGTCGGCCGCCGCTCGGCCGGCAGTTCGTTGATCCGCTGGCCGCGGATCAGAACCTCGCCGGCGGTGATCGCCTCGAAGCCGGCAATCATCCGCAACGTCGTCGTCTTGCCGCAGCCCGAGGGACCGACGAAGGAAATGAATTCCCCGCGCTCGACCCGCAGATCGAACCGCTCCACGGCAATTGTGCCGTTGCCATAGACCTTTCGCACGTCTCTCAGTTCAAGATCGTAAGACACGGTCGCCGGAACCCTTTCACGGTCGCAATCCCCTATGGAGACGGGCAGGTCCGGCGCGATCCGCCGAAGCATGCATTCCTGCTTCGACAGACCGCGCCGGGTGAGGCCCGCCGCTCAGGCGTTGAGGAACTCGTCCCACTTCTGGATCAGATAATCGTATTCGTCGGGCCACTGGTGCCAGTAGGCGACATGGGAAGCGCGCTCCTGGAGGGAACCGCCGTCGCGCAGATCGCCTTCCTTGATGCCGCGCCAGGTCTGTCCCTTCCAGGGCTTGCCGAGATACCAGAAGGCATATTTGTCGGGATCCATCACCTTCTCGATATTGGTGGTGGGCGAGTAATAGCCCTGCTCGGAGACGGCGATGCCGGGCGGACCCGAGAGCCAGTAATCGGCATAATCGACGACGGCATCGCGGTTCGGCGTGCCGGTGATCATGGCGACGCCGATTGCCCAGGCGCGATAGCCCTCCTTCGGCACGGCGTACTTGCACGGCTTGCCTTCCGCCTTGACCGCCATCACCGCCGGCTGCCAGGCGTCGCAGACCACCATCTCGCCGGAGGCGAGAAGATTGACCAGCTCGCCGAAATCGCCCCAGAGCGCGCGGAACTGGCCATCCTTCTTCTTCGAGATGAGGAATTTCACCGCCTCGTCAATCTGCTTGCGATTGGGATTGGCGGGATCCTTGGCCTCCATCATGCCCAAACTGTCCATCGCCAGGATGGCCTGGCCGAAGGCGATCAGCGGATCGGTATTGAGGCCCGAGCGCCCCTTCCATTTCTTGTCGAAAAGGGCGGTCCAGGTATTGGCTTCCTCGGCCGAAAGCACGTTCGGGTTATAGCCGATCGAATCGTAGTTATAGACGGTCGGCACCATCCATAGCTGCGTATGGCCGGCATCGGCCCAGATCTGACCGGCGATCTGCTCCTTCACCGGCCATTGCGCGCTCGGCTTGGTGAACGTGTCGCGGATATTGGCCCAGTTCTTCACCGAAGCGGTCGGGATCGGTGTGATCTTCTTGGTGATCTGAACCGCCGGCAGGCGTTCGCCGATCGTCTCCCAGCAATCGTAATCCGACGAGCCGGAGAGGATCTTGGTCTGGGCATCGGGGAAGGTGGCGGCGGTGCCGGTGGTGCTGCCGACGCCGCTCTCCTTCTTGAAGTCGGCGAGAATGCGGTCCTGCACCGTGACCGACAGGCCGATGGTGCGAAGTTGCTCGTGGGCAAGGCCCATGTCCGCGGCATAGGCGCTGGCCCGGCTCAGCAGTGGCAAGCCGCCCAAGGTAAGAAGCGATCCGGCGAGCGCGGTTTTCGCTCCCGTCCCCAACAGATCGCGGCGCGTTACTCCATCCCTAGTCGACATGATGTTTTCTCCCTGGTTGGTGGCGCTCCCCATCCGCTGCCCGAGGCCGCGGACAGGTGACAGTTAGTAGCGGCCGACGAGAAGGCCGCCATCGACGACGACAAGCTGACCGGTCATGTAGCGGGCGGAGGCGGAGGCGAGAAAAACCACGACATCGGCGATGTCTTCGGGTTCGCCGACGCGCCCCATCGGAATGAAGCTCGCGGCCTTCTCAAGGCCGGCGAGTCCGAGCGAATGCTGCTCGGAGAGAGCCTGCGCGGTCCGGATATAGCCCGGCGCCACGCCATTGACGCGGATGCCGTCGCGCGCCAGCTCCACCGCAAGGCCCCGCACCAGGCCGACGACGCCGGCCTTCGCCGCCGAATAATGCACGTGCTCGTCCCAGCCATAGGCCACGCCCATGATGGAGGAGAGCGCGACGATGGCGCCCTGGCCCCGCGCCCGCATGGCGGGCGCCGCCGCCCGCACCAGCCGCATGATGCCTTTGAGATCGACCTCGAAGAGATGATCCCATTTCTCGTCCGTCATCTCGGCCAATGGCACTTTGTGCGCGATGCCGGCATTCGCCACCAGCACGTCGAGCGCGCCATGGCGGGCTTCGCAAGCCGCCACCAGCGCATCGGTCGCCCTGGTATCAGTGACATCGAGAGCATGGAACTCCGCCTCGCCGCCGGCGGCCGCAATCTCCGCCGCCACGGCCCGTCCCTCCGTCTCCAGGACATCGGTGACGATGACGCGATCGCCGCCCGCGGCGAAAGCCCGCGCCGTGGCCCGCCCGATGCCGATGCCGGCGCCGGTGATCAAGATTGTCCGCTTGCCCATCGTCCCCATCGTTCCTGCGTCTCCCTCGTCCTTTTCACTCACAGCATCACGTCGCCGGAATTCGGCCCGAGCGTCTGGCCGACGAACAGGCTGGCCTCGTTCGACGCGAGAAAGGCCACTGTCGCCGCGACTTCTTCCGGCGCGCCGAAGCGCCCTTGCGGCAGTTCCGCCGCCTTGGCCGCCCGCCATTCGTCGGAGAGCGTGGCGATCAGCGGCGTATCGATCGGCCCCGGCGCCACCGCATTGACGCGGATCCCGCGCCGGCTCACCTCGCGTGCCAGAGATTTGGTGAGGCCGATGATGCCGGCCTTGGCGGCGCTGTAATGGCAAAGCTCGATGCCGCCAATCTGGCCGAGCTGGGAGGCGATATTGACGATCGTGCCTTCGCCCTTCGCCAGCATCGGGCCGATGGCCGCGCGGCAGCAGAGGAAGGTGCCGCGCAGATGGACGGCGATCATGCGGTCCCAATCGGCGGCGCTCAGGTGCTCGAAGGGCGACTGGTGCGCGAAGCCGGCGTTGTTCACCAGCAGGCTGCAATCGCCGAAAATCTCGCGGCAGCGCGCGAACATCGCCGCCACCGCCGCCTCGTCGGCGACATCGCCGGCAATGCCGGCGGCACGCCCGCCGGCGGCGACGATCCGGACGGCGGTCTCATCCGCCCGGGCCGGATCGATATCATTGACCGCCAGCGCCGCGCCTTCGGCCGCGAGCCGCAAGGCCACCGCCTGGCCGATGCCGCTGCCAGCCCCGGTGACCAGCGCCACCTGTCCGTCGAGCCGCCCGGTCATGCCGCTTCCTCCTGGATCGCCACCTTGCGGGCGCGCCTGAGGCTTAGCGCCATCAGAATCCCGTAGACGGCAAGCAGCGAGAAGGAGAAGAGCGTGGTCAGGACGCCGAAGGCGAAAATGTCGGGATGGACCTCGATCTGGAAAGTGCCGTAGATGGCCAGCGGCAAGGTGAGATCGGGACCGGCGGCGAACAGGCTGCGCGGAAATTCGTCATAGCTCAGCGTGAAGGCGAACAGCATGGCGCTCAGAACGCCCGGGAAGATCAGCGGAAACGTGATCTTGCGGAAGGTGCGTCCCGGCGGCACGCCAAGGCTCCAGGCTGCCTCCTCGACCGAACGATCGAAGCGGTTGAAGATCGCCAGCATCACCAGAAAGGCGAAAGGATAGGTATAGACGACGTGGGTAGCGAAGGCCGTCCCCCACCAGGTGCGGGCGATATCGAGGGAATTGGAGACCAGCGCCACGCCGAGCCCGACCAGCACGCCCGGTACGATCATCCCGAGCACCACGAGATAGAAGACCAATGTCGAGCCCTTGAAGCGCCGGCGGAAGGCCTGGGCGGTGATGGTGCCGAGCACGGTCGAGAGCACCATGGTGACGGAGGCCAGGATCAGCGAGCGCACCAGGGCATCGCCGATGGGAAGCGGCGCCACGCTCGAGGGCGGATTGAGGCTGAAGAGCTGCTTGTACCAGTAGATCGACCAATGGATGATCGGGAATTGCGGGCCGCCGTTGGGTCCGGCCTGGAAACTCAGGATGGCGAGAACGACGAAGGGGCCATACAGAAAGACGATGAACAGCCCGGTATAGATCATCAGGCTCCAGCGGACGAGCGGCCGGCCTTCCATGTTCAAAGCTCCTTCTTCACGTCGACGACGCGCAAAAGGCCCGCCACTACCAGCGCCACCACGCTGCCGCCGTGCCGCTTGCGCACCTCGATCATCCGGCTCAG
>CALCYJ010000164.1 GCA_937905845.1 uncultured Rhodospirillales bacterium | reverse complement strand
CGCGAGATCACCGAACGGGCCGAGCATTATCTCGTGCGCGTGGCGCTGGCGGCGCGCCGCCACACGCTGGTCACCGCCCTGACCCATGGCGACCAGCGCAAGCTGGAAGTGGCGATCCTGCTCGCGCTCGAGCCCGACATTTTCATGTTCGACGAGCCCACCGCCGGCATGAGCCTCGACGAGGTGCCGGTCATCCTCGATCTCATCCGCCATATCAAGGAGCAAGGCGACAAGACCGTGCTGCTGGTGGAGCACAAAATGGACGTGGTGCGCTCGCTCGCCGACCGGCTGGTGGTGCTGCATCAGGGCTATCTGGTGGCGGACGGCGAGCCGGCGGAGGTGATCGCCTCGCCCATCGTGCAGGAGGCCTATCTCGGCCTCGGGGCGGCGAGCCATGTCTGAGCCGGGCGCAGCCGCGGCGGCAATCGACGGGAGGGAAGCCGTGGCGGCGCCGCTGCTGACGCTGGAAGCAGTCCATACCCATATCGGCCATTACCATATCCTGCATGGCGTCGATTTCGCCGCGCCGGCCGGGCGGCTCACCATGCTGCTCGGGCGCAACGGCGCCGGCAAGACCACGACGCTGCGCACCATCATGGGCCTGTGGCGCGCCTCGGCCGGCGCCATCCGCTTCGAGGGCCGCGACATCGCCGCCCTGCCGACCCCCGACATCGCCCGCGCCGGCATCGCCTATGTGCCGGAAAGCATGGGGATCTTCGCCGATCTCACCGTGCGCGAGAACATGCTGCTCGCCGCCCGCTCAGGCCCGCCGGACGAGGCCAGGCTGGACTGGATCTTCGGCTTCTTCCCGGCGCTGAGCACCTTCTGGTCGGCGCCGGCCGGCGTTCTCTCGGGCGGGCAGAAGCAGATGCTGGCGATCGGCCGCGCCATCATCGAGCCGCGCCGGCTGATCCTGATCGACGAGCCGACCAAGGGGCTGGCGCCGGCCATCGTCGGCAATATGATCGAGGCGTTCCGGGCGCTGAAACGCCAGAACACCACGATCGTCCTGGTGGAGCAGAATTTCGAGTTCGCGCGCGCGCTCGGCGACAGCGTCGCCGTCATGGACGACGGCCGCGTCGTGCATACCGGCACCATGGCGGAGCTTTCGGCCGACGAGGCCTTGCAGCAGCGGCTGCTCGGCCTCGGCGCCGCGATCGCCCGGTCCTGAAGGGGGAGGAATGGCGTGGCGATGGTGATGCGTTCAAGCCCCGGCCCGGGACATCCTGCGATCAGGCTTGATCGCAAGATGATCCTGATTTGTCGTCTCGACGCCTATCCTGGTCGGAAAAGCTGTTCCGCTTTTCCGGGATATGCGCGGGCTGGGGCGGCATGAAAACCTCGCCCCCCACCGGCGGGCCCGCGGCCAAGAATCCGGCGCCGCTTAATAAGGCCAGGCCCGGCATCGACAAGCTGCCGCTGCCGCTGCTGCTGGTGCCGGCCCTGGTGCTGGCGGCGCTGCCCTTCATCGCCGACTGGCCAAGCTGGATCACCCTGACGGTCGCGGGGCTCGCCATGGGCATGATGATCTTCATCATGGCCTCGGGCCTGACCCTGGTATTCGGCCTGATGGACGTGCTCAATTTCGGCCACGGCGCCTTCATTTCGGTCGGCGCCTTCGTGGCGAGTTCCGTGGTGCTGGCGCTCGCCCCTTGGATGAGCCAGGCCAATCTCGGCCTCAATCTCGCGGGCCTTGGCCTCGCGATCCTGGCGGCGATGGCGGTGACGGCGGCGCTGGGCTATGTGTTCGAGCGGCTGCTGATCCGTCCGGTCTATGGCCAGCATCTGAAGCAGATCCTCGTCACCATGGGCGGGCTCATCATCGCCGAGCAATTGCTGAAGGCGCTATGGGGACCCGACCAGATCGCGCTGCCGCGCCCCGAGACGTTCCAGGGCGCGCTGGTGATGGGCCAGGTCGCGGTGGAGAAATACCGGGTGGTGGCCGTCGCGGTCGGCCTGATCATCTTCGCCCTGCTGCAACTGGTCCTGACGCGCACCCGCCTTGGCCTCCTGATCCGCGCCGGGGTCGAGAACCGCGAGATAGTCGAGGCGATGGGCTATCGCATCCGCCGCCTCTTCATCGCCGTCTTCGTCGCCGGCTCCGCGCTGGCCGGGCTCGGCGGCGTGATGTGGGCGCTCTATGAGGAGACGGTCACCGCCGAGATGGGCATGCGGGTGATGGTGCTGATCTTCATCGTCATCATCATCGGCGGCCTGGGTTCGGTCGGCGGCTGTTTCCTCGGCGCGCTGCTGGTCGGGCTGGTCGCCAATTACATCGGCTTCCTGCTGCCCAAGGTGGCGCTGTTCTCCAACATCCTGCTCATGGTGCTGATCCTGCTGTGGCGGCCGCAGGGCCTCTATGCCGTGGCGAAGCGTTAGGCCGGGGTAGGGGCGCGCGACATGCTGCGACAGATCCTCTCGGGCGACTATCCGCGAAGCCGGCCGCTCACGGCCCTTCTCCTGTTCATCCTGGTGGCGCTGGCGCTGGCGCCCTTCCTCTTTCCCGGCACCCGCCCGCTCGATGTCGCGGCCAAGGTCTGCGTCTATATCCTGCTGGTCGCAAGCTATGACCTGCTGCTGGGCTATACCGGCATCGTCTCCTTCGCCCATACGATGTTCTTCGGCATCGGCGGCTATGGCGTCGCCATCCCGCTCGCGGTATTCGGCGCAAGCTTCGGCTGGGCCATCGTCGGCACCCTCCTGGCCGTGGTCCTGTCGGTGGT
>CALCYJ010000163.1 GCA_937905845.1 uncultured Rhodospirillales bacterium | reverse complement strand
ATGGCAGCACGATGGTGAGGCCGCCTCCCGCCGTCAAGCGCTGCCCGCCGACCGGCGCGCGCCCTTTTAGCGCCGTTGCCACCGGGTAGACGAATGCCCATACTCCGCGCCATGCAGGCTCCCCTTATCGGCATCACGCTCGATCGCGAAGAACCCGGCGGCTATTCCCGCCTCCCCTGGTACGCGCTGCGGGAAAATTATTGCGCCGCGGTGGCGCAGGCGGGCGGCGTGCCGCTGCCGCTGCCGCACGATCTTGGCCTCGTTTCCCGCTATCTCGACCTGATCCAGGGCCTGGTGGTCACCGGCGGCGCCTTCGATGTCGATCCGGCGCTGTTCGGCGCCGCGACGCGTCATCCCGCCGTCACGCTCAAGCGCGGGCGCACCGATTTCGAGGCCGCCATCGCCCTGGGCGCGCTCGAACGCGATATGCCGATCCTCGGCATCTGCGGCGGCGAGCAGCTCCTGAACGTGATCTTGGGCGGCAGCCTGATCCAGCATATCCCCGACGAGGTGCCGGGCGCGCTCGCCCACGAGCAGCCGAATCCGCGCACGGAGCCCGGGCACGAGGTGCGCCTCACCCCCGGCAGCCGCCTGGCCGCGATCGTCGGGCAGGCCACCCTCGCCGTCAACAGCGCCCATCATCAGGCGGTGAAGGCGGTGGCGCCGGGCGCGCTGGTGAATGCGGTGGCGCCTGACGGCATCATCGAAGGGATCGAAGTGCCGGCGCGGCGCTTCTGCCTCGGCGTGCAATGGCACCCGGAATATGCCCTGTCGCCGGGCGATGAGAAGCTGCTCCAGGCTTTCGTCGCCGCCGCGGCGGAGGTCACTCCGTGAGCCCGCCGCCACGCCGGGGCCGATCGGGGGCCGACGCCACGCCGGGCGATGCCGGTGGTGCCTTCAAGGGCGAGCGCATCGCCAAGTTGTTGGCGCGGGCCGGCATTTGCTCCCGGCGCGACGCCGAGCGGCTGGTTCTTGCCGGCCGGGTCAGCCTCGAGGGCCGCATCCTCGACAGCCCGGCGATCAATGTGACGCCCGGCCAGATCGTGCTGGTGGACGGCAAGCCCTTGCCCGAGGCCGAACGGCGGCGGCTGTGGTGCTATCACAAGCCGCGCGGCCTCATGACCACCCACAAGGACCCCGAAGGCCGCGCCACCGTCTTCGCCGCCCTGCCGGCGGACATGCCGCGGGTGGTCTCGGTCGGCCGGCTCGATCTCAATTCCGAGGGGCTGCTGCTGCTCACCAACGACGGCGCGCTGGCCCGCCGCCTGGAGATGCCCGCCACCGGCTGGGTGCGCCGCTACCGCGTGCGGGTGCATGGCGCCCCCGATGCGGCGACCTTGGGCCGGCTTGCCGCCGGCATCACCATCGAGGGCCAGGCTTACGGCCCGATCACCGCGCTCGTCGATCGCGAGCAGCGCAGCAACACCTGGCTCACCGTCGCGCTCCGGGAAGGCAAGAACCGCGAGATCCGCCGCGTCATGGAGCATCTGGGCCTGGCGGTGACCCGCCTGATCCGCGTCGCCTACGGTCCCTTCCAGCTCGGCAACCTCGCCGCGGGCGAGGTGCGCGAAGTCACGGCCAAGGTGCTGGCCGACCAGCTCGGCCCGGCGGGCAAGGAGACTGCCGCCGCCGCCGCGCCCCGCCGGCCCGCCTGAACCCATGCGCGTCCAGGCCGGCATCTGGCGCGGGCGCCGGCTTCTGGCCGAGCCGGGAGAGCGGGTGCGGCCGACCGCGGACCGCACGCGGGAGGCTCTGTTCAACATCCTCCGCCACGGCATGAGCGACGACCGCGCGCCGCCGCTCCCCGAAGGAATCCAGGTGCTCGATGCCTTCGCCGGCACCGGCGCGCTCGGTATCGAAGCGCTCTCGCGGGGCGCCGCCGGCGTCACGTTCCTCGACAACAGCCCGGCATCGCTCGCCCTGGTGCGGGACAATCTGCGCCAGTTCGCCGCCCTGGACCGGGCGCGGCTGGTCCAGCGCGATGCCGCAATTCCGGGGCCGCCGCCGCTGGCCCATTCGCTCGTCCTGCTCGATCCGCCCTATCGCTCGGGGCTGGGCGAGCCGGCCCTGACGGCGCTTGCGACTGCCGGCTGGCTTGCGCCCGGCGCCATCGCGGTGCTCGAAATCGCCGCCGCCGAGACGATCCTCCCGCCCGCGGGCTTCCTCGCGCTTGACGAGCGCCGTTATGGTGCCGCCCGCCTCGCGTTCCTGCGCTGGTCCGGGCCGCCGGGGCTGCCAGAGTCGCCAGGGTCGGATTAGTTAGCGCCGGCCGAACAGGCGCTCGATATCGGCGAGCTTTAGCTCGACATAGGTCGGACGGCCGTGGTTGCACTGTCCGGCGCGGGGGGTCGCCTCCATCTGGCGCAGCAGGGCATTCATCTCGGCGACGTTCAAGACCCGCCCGGCGCGGACCGAGCCGTGGCAGGCGAGCGTGGCGGCGACCTTGTCGAGCCGGTCGCGCAGGCTCTGCGCCTGGGCCACCTCGGCCAGATCGTCGGCCAGATCGCGCACCAGGCCCTGCACGTCGCAGGTTCCGAGCAGCGCCGGCGTCTCCCGCACCACCACGGCGCCGGCGCCGAAAGGTTCGATCACCAGGCCGAGTTCGGCCAGTTCGTCGGCCCGCGCCGCCAGCCGGCCGGCTTCCGCCTCGCCCAGCTCCACCACCTCGGGCAGCAACAGAAGCTGACGCGCCACGCCGCCGCCGCCCGCCATCAATTCCGTCATGCGTTCCAGCACCAGCCGCTCGTGCGCGGCATGCTGATCGACGATCACCAATCCATCCTCGGTCTCGGCGATGACATAGGTGCCATGGACCTGGCCGCGGGCGGCGCCGAGCGGATAGGCCTTGGCCGCCTCGTCCGCATCCGAAGAATAAGGCGCTGCCTCGGCCGGGGCGAGCGGCGCGCCGATAAGGCCCGGCAGCGCGCCCGAGGCCGGCGGCGGTGCCTGCCAGGCGCTTGTCCCCTGGCCGAGGCCACGGGCGAAGCCGCCGCCGCGCAGGCCGGGCAGGGCAGCGCCCATGTGCGGCTGGAAGGACGCGAGCGCCGCCGTGGAAACGGTGGTGGCGGTGCGGTGGCCGGCGGCGGCCAGCGCCTGTTTGAGCGTCGCCACGATCAGCCCGCGCACCAGCCCGGCGTCGCGGAAGCGCACTTCCGCCTTGGCCGGGTGGACATTGACATCGACCAGCTCGCCCGGCAGGTCGAGGAAGAGCGCCAGGACCGGATAACGGCCCGGCGCCAGCACGTCCGAATAGGCGGCGCGCACGGCGCCCTGGAACAGCCGGTCGCGCACCGGCCGGCCGTTGACGGTGAGAAACTGGAGCTGCGCCGTGCCGCGCTGAAAGGTCGGCAGGCCGGCATAGCCCGTGAGCCTCACGCCCTCGCGCTCGGCCAGGACGGGAAGGGCATTGGCGGCGAAATCGCGCCCGAGCACGGCGGCAATGCGGCGAAAGACGACATCCGGAGCGCCACCCTCCCGCCCGACATTCTCCCGCCCACTGGCCGCCACGGCGATCGGAGGCGACAGATCGGGCAGGCCGGGCCATTCCGCATCCAGGCGCAGCGCCACCCGCTCGCCATCCGAAAGCGAAAAGCCTATGCCGGGATGGGCCAGGCTCAGGCGCCGCAGGACATCGAGGGCATGACCGAACTCGATCCGCTCGGACTTGAGGAACTTGAGGCGGGCGGGGGTGGCGAAGAACAGATCGCGCACCTCGACGCGGGTGCCGGCCCCGAGCGCGGCCGGCTGGGCGGCGCCGGCCGTCCCCCCTTCGACGGTGAGGCTCCAGGCATGGGGCGCGCGCGCCTCGCGGCTGGTGAGCGTCAGCCGGCTCACCGCGCCGATCGAGGGCAGCGCCTCGCCGCGAAAGCCCAGGCTCGCGATATGGTGCAGGTCTTCGTCCGGCAGCTTGGAGGTGGCATGGCGCTCGATCGCCAGCGCCAGCTCGTCCCGGCTCATGCCGCTGCCATCGTCGCTCACCGCGATCAGCGCCCGTCCGCCCTCGCGCATCACCGCATCGATCTGGCGCGCGCCGGCGTCGATGGCGTTCTCCACCAGCTCTTTCAGGGCGCTGGCCGGCCGTTCCACCACCTCGCCGGCGGCGATCTGGTTGATCAGAACCTCCGGCAGACGGCGGATCGGCATGGCGGCTCCGCGAAATGGGATCGGGTGGCGGGCGTGGCGCGGCGGCAGCGGCAGCGGCGCGTCAGAGCCTCAAATCATCAGAGCAGCAAAATCCGCCGCGTCAGAACAGACCTTCGAGCAGGCCCTGCGAATGATGCTGGATGGTCGGCGTATCGCCCGCGGTGACCGGCTGGCCGGTGGCCGCGTTCTGGCGCAGGCGCGCCGCCTCCTTCGTCGGGTCGATGACCGAGCCGGGCGGCGGTTCCTTATGCCAGAACATCAGCTTGTCGGTGAAGCTCTTGGGACGGTCGGCCAGATTGGCGAATTCGCTGTTCACGATCTCGCGGATATTGGGATTGACGTTCAGCGCCCCGGCCTCCCGCAGGAAAGCCGTCTCGCCGGGGTCGCCGGCATCCGCGCCGCCGCCTGTTCCGCCAACTGGCGCGCCGATCACCGCCTGTTCCGCCAACTGGCGCGGCGGCGTCAGCCGTGAGGGCGGCGCGGCATTGTCGGGCGGCCGCAGCGTAAAGTCCGGCGGCATGACGAGGGGCGCCTGGGTCATCACCGTGAATTCGTCGGGTGGCGTCTTGTTCATGCCGAGCGAATCGCGGATCGTGCTGCAACCCGCCAGGCCCGCGATCGCAAGCCCGGCCAGCGCCACGGCCAGCTTGCCGCCGAGCGCCCACCGTCCGCGATAAGAACGAGATGCTTTCATATCCTATTTATTAGACTCTTCTGCGCGGCGGAACAAGGTGTCGATAAGCAGAAGCCCGACCCCCAGAACGATCGCCGTGTCGGCCAGATTGAAGGCGGGCCAATGCCAGCCCGCCCAATGAAAATCGAAGAAATCGGCCACCGCGCCAAGACGCAGGCGGTCGAGCGCATTGCCAAGCGCCCCCCCCACCACCAGGCCGATGGCGATGGCGAGATAGGCCCGCCCGATCCAGCCGAGCCAGATCCACAGCCCCGCCACCATCAACAGCGCCACGCCGATCAGCAGCCAGCGCTCGCCCGCCGCCCCGGCATTCAGCATGCCGAAGCTCACGCCCCGGTTCCACACCTGCACCAGGTTGAAATAGCCGGTCAGGCGCACGGCGCCGCCATGGACGCGAAGAAAATCGATCAGCCCGCGTTTTACGAGCTGATCCAGCACCAGGACGATAATCGCCACGGTGCCGCCCAGAAGCCGCATCCGGCCGGAAATCCCGGTCACGAAACGGCCACGGCAATACCCGCCACGGCGTCGTCGCAGCGCCGGCAGAGATCGGGATGGTGCGGCGCCTGTCCGACTTCGGGCAGAACCTGCCAGCAGCGCTGGCACTTGTCGCCGGCGGCTGGTCCCGGCACCACCGCGACACCCGCAACATCGGCCAGGCGGAAGGCTCCATCCGGCGCCGCTTCCAGGCTCAGCGTGGCGCCCGAGGTGATGCAGATCTCCGCCAGATCGAGCCCATCCAGGGCCGCGGCGGCTTCGTCCAGGACATGGATCACGGGATGGGCCTGGAGGCTCGAGCCGATGCGCTTCTCCCGCCGCTCCACCTCGAGCGCGCCGGTGACGACGCGGCGCACCTGCCGCACCCGCTCCCAGCGCGCCGAAAGCGCCTCGTCCCGCCAGGCGGGCGGCAGGTCCGGCCAGGCGCGGAGATGCACGCTCGCCGGCGAGGCCGCGCCGTCTGGCCAGCGCGCGAGCCAGGCTTCCTCGGCGGTGAAGCAGAGGATCGGCGCGAGCCAGGCGGTGAGGCAGGAGAAGACCTGGTCGAGCACGGTGCGGGCGGCGCGGCGGCGCAGGCTCGCCCGGGCATCGCAATAGAGCGCGTCCTTGCGGATGTCGAAATAGAAGGCCGAAAGATCGTTGACGCAGAAATTATAGAGCGCGACGAACAGGCCGTGGAAATCGAAGGCTTCCGCGCAGCGCCGCACCAATTGATCGAGTTCGGCTAACCGGTGCAGCACGAAGCGCTCAAGCTCGGGCAGCGCCGCATGCTCGATCCGCTCTTCGGCGGAAAAGCCGGCGAGATTGCCGAGGAGATAGCGCAGCGTATTGCGCAGCTTGCGGTAGGATTCGGCCTGCGCCTTGATGATCTCGGGGCCGATGCGCAAGTCCTCGGTGAAGTCGGAACTCATCACCCACAGGCGCAGGATGTCGGCGCCGTGCTGATCGATGATGGTCTGCGGCGCCACCGTATTGCCGAGCGACTTCGACATTTTGCGCCCCTCGCCGTCCATGACGAAGCCATGGGTCAGAACGGCGTCATAGGGCGCGCGGCCGCGGGTGCCGCAGGATTCGAGCAGGCTCGAATGGAACCAGCCGCGATGCTGGTCGGAACCTTCGAGATAGAGCGAGGCCGGCCACATCAGGTCGGGCCGCTTCTCCAGCACGAACGCATGGGTCGAGCCGGAATCGAACCAGACATCGAGAATGTCCGTGACCTGTTCGAAATGAGCCGGGTCGTGCTCGGGGCGCAGGAAACGCTCGGCGGCACCGGGTTTGAACCAGGCGTCGGCGCCTTCCTTCTCGAAAGCATCCGCGATGCGCGCATTCACCGCCGGATCTTTCAGCGGCACGCCGGGGCCACGGCGCTTGTCGATGAAAAGCGCCAGCGGCACGCCCCAGACGCGCTGGCGCGAAACCACCCAGTCGGGCCGGCTTTCCACCATGGAGCGGATGCGGTTGCGCCCCTGCGCCGGAATGAAGCGGGTCTCGTCGATCGCCTGCAAGGCCTTCGCCCTGAGGTCGTTCACCGCCATGGAGATGAACCATTGCGGCGTGGCGCGGAAGATCAGCGGCGCCTTGGAACGCCAGGAATGGGGATAGGAATGGGTGACTTTGCCCTGATGCAGCAGCGCGCCAACGTCCTGCAGCAGCGCGATGACGGCGGCATTGGCATCGCCCTCGCGCCCGTCGGGACGCAGCACGCGCTTGCCCGCCACGAGCGCCACCCCCTCGCAATAGGTGCCGTCCTCGGCGACGGTGTCGGGCATCCCGCCGCCATTGGGGTTGGACTTCGGATTCGTATAAAGCTCGAAATCGTCGGCACCATGATTCGGCGCGATATGGACGAAGCCGGTGCCGGCCTCCATGGTGACGAAATCGCCGAGCAGGACCGGCACGGAAAAGTCGTATTGAGGACTCCGCCCGAACCAGGGATGGCGGCAGATCATGCCCTTGAGATCGACGCCCTTCGTCTCCGACAGGATCTTGTAGCGGGCGATGCCGGTATCGGCCGCCACCTGGTCCAGCAGGGCGCGGGCCACCAGCAGCCGCTCGCCCACGAGTGCCTGCGAGCCCTCGGCCACGGATTCGACCGCGATGCAGGCATAGGGTTCGGCCGCCGCGGCGGCGATGGCGCGGTTGCCCGGAATGGTCCAGGGCGTCGTGGTCCAGATGACGATGCTGGCGCCGATGAGCGGCTTCTGGATCGTCCCCGCTCCGCCGGTGCCGGCGGCGGCGACCCCGCTCACCGGGAAACGCACCCAGATGGTGCGGGACGTATGGTCGTGATATTCGACCTCGGCCTCGGCCAGCGCGGTCTTCTCCACCACCGACCACAGGACCGGCTTGGCGCCGCGATAGAGCCCGCCGTTCATGAGGAACTTGTGGCATTCGCGCACGATCTGCGCCTGCGCGGCGAAAGCCATGGTCTGGTAGGGATGGGCCCAGTCGCCTTCGACGCCCAGGCGGCGGAATTCGCTCCGCTGCACGTCGATCCATTTCGCCGCGAACTGACGGCATTCCTCGCGGAACTGGAGCGGGGAGATTTCGTCCTTGTTCCGGCCGGCGGCGCGGTATTGTTTCTCGATCTCCCATTCGATCGGCAGGCCGTGGCAATCCCAGCCCGGCACGTAATTGGCGTCCTTCCCGAGCATCTGCTGCGAACGGTTGATCACGTCCTTGAGGATCTTGTTGAGCGCGGTGCCGATATGGAGATGGCCGTTGGCATAGGGCGGCCCGTCGTGCAGGACGAACTTCTCGCGGCCCTGCGCCGTCGCGCGCAACTGGCCATAAAGACCCATCGCGTCCCAGCGCTTGATCAGCTCGGGTTCGAGCCGCGGCAGGCCGGCCTTCATGGCAAAGCCGGTCTCGGGCAGGAACACAGTCGCCTTGTACTCGGCGCCGCCGCGGGCAGCGGGCGCGGGCGCCGCGGGCGGAGCGGCAGGCGCGGGCGGGGCGGCGGCGTCGGAATTTTCAGCAGTCATGACGGGCAACTCTCAACCGCGGACGGGTGGGGTGGGCACGCGATGCGGTGTTTTACCAGCTAGGGCAAAGCGATGCCACTTTTGCGACAACAGGCTCTAGTTCGGGTGGGCAAAGCGCTTCCCGTCCTGGTTGGCGGGATCGGCGAGAATGACGCGGGCCTTGCCGGCATCGGCCGCGATCTGCGCCTTCAGCGCCGCGATCCCGTCGAACTTCCGCTCCA
>CALCYJ010000162.1 GCA_937905845.1 uncultured Rhodospirillales bacterium | reverse complement strand
GACGCGGCGCCAGGGTCGATTCAAGCCGGATGATCCGCTCGCGGACGCTCTGGTTGCGGTAATGATCGAGCGCGCGGCGGTAGAGCGCACGCTTGTCGCCGAAAGCATTGTAGAGGCTGGCGCCGGTGATCCCCATGCGGGCGGCGAGATCGCGCACCGAAGTCGCCTCGTAGCCATGCGCGCAAAAACACCGGACGGCGGCGTCCAGCGCGGCGGTCTCGTCGAATTCCCGCGGTCTTGCCATGATCACCCGATGGCGCGCTTGCGGTTTGGGCATTGCCAAACCAAGGTTGCTGCCGCATTCTAGAACGTATGGTCTAAAACACAAGCCGCGAGCGGTGAGCTGCGGGCCGGGTGCCGGCAGGAGGCAAGAGGATGAAAACCGCGATCGTGGTCGGGGTCGGCGCGGCGCAGGGCCTGGGGGCGGCGCTGTGCCGGCGTTTTGCCGGCGAGGGTTATCATGTGCTGATCGCCGGCCGCACGAAAGCGCGGCTTGAAGAGGTCGCCGGCGCGATCCGCGCTTCGGGCGGCAGTGCCGATGCAATTGTGGCCGACACGACGAACGAGGCGCAGGTGCTGGCGCTGTTCGATCGGGCGATGGCGCCCGGGTCCGGTCTCGAGCCCGCCGATCTCGTGGTCTATAATGCCGGCAACAACCAGCGGCAGGATTTCCGCGAGGTCACGGCGGAGGCTTTCGAGGCGATGTGGCGGGTCTGCTGTTTCGGCGGCTTCCTGGTCGGGCGCGAGGCGGCGCGGCGGCTGGTGCCGTTGAAGCGTGGCACGATTCTCTTTACCGGCGCCTCGGCCAGCCTGCGCGGCAAGCCCGGCTACGCCCAGTTCGCGGCGGCCAAGGCGGGCCTGCGCATGATCGCGCAGAGCATGGCGCGGGATTATGGGCCGCACGGCATCCATGTCGCCCATGTGGTGATCGACGGCGGCATCGACGGCGAGCGCCTGCGCAGCCGCCTGCCCAAGCTTGCCGCCGAGCGCGGTCCGGGCGGCCTGCTCGGCATCGCGGCGATCGCCGAAGCCTATTGGCAGATCCATCGCCAGGATCCATCTGCCTGGACGCAGGAGCTTGACCTGCGCCCGTTCAAGGAATCGTTCTGAGGCCCGAGCCGGTTATGGGCCGGGGGCGAAAGAGACGAGGAAGGAGAGTGCCGTGATCCGCTTCTACTATCACCCGACGCCGAACCCGATGAAGGTCGCCCTGTTTCTGGAGGAGGCGGGCCTGCCCTACGAGGTCATCCCCGTCGATACCCGCAAGGGCGAGCAGCACGCCGCGACCTTCCGCGCCATCAATCCCAACGGCAAGGTCCCGGCGATCATCGATACCGAGGGGGTGGGCGGCCGCGCGGTGCGGGTGTTCGATTCCAGCGCCATCCTGCTCTATCTCGGCGACAAGATCGGCCGCTTCGTCGGCACCCAGGCCGACCGCGGCGAGCTGCTCTCCTGGCTCCTGTTCGTTGCCACCGGGATCGGCCCCTATTCCGGCCAGGCGGTGCATTTCCAGCGCGCGGCGCCCGAGGTGTTGCCCTATGCCATCAACCGCTACCGGCGCGAGGCCGAGCGGCATTACCGTGTGCTCGACGAGCATCTCAAGGGCCGCGCGATGATTGTCGGCGAGGATTATTCCATCGTCGATATGGCCGCCTGGGGCTGGATCGACCGCGCGTCCGTGGTCTTTCCCGACGAGGCCGATCCGCTCGATTCCTTCCCCGAGCTGAACCGGTGGTTCCGGTCGGTCGATAGCCGTCCGGCGGTGGCGCGGGCGCGCATCGTCGGGCGCGAACACGTCTTCAAGCAGGAGAACGACGATACGGCGAAACGCGCCCTCTACCCGTCGAATTACCCGAAGGCGACCGCGTGAGGGAGTAGCAGCCATGACCGAGCGAGCGCAATTGCGGCTGGGCGCCTTCATGCGCCCGGTCAGCATCCATACCGCCTGGTGGCGCTATCCCGGCGCCTTCCCCGATGCCAATTTCAATTTCCAGCATCTCAAGCGCTTCGCCATGACGCTCGAGCGCGGCCGGTTCGACGCTTTCTTCATGGCCGACCATCTCGCCGTCCTCAACATGCCGATGGCGGCGCTCAAGCGCAGCGCGACCACGACCTCGTTCGATCCACTGACGCTGCTGCCGGCGCTGGCGGTGGTGACGGAGCATCTCGGGCTGATCGCCACCGCCTCCACGACCTATAACGAGCCCTATCACGTCGCGCGCAAATTCGCCGCCCTCGATCACATCAGCGGCGGCCGCGCCGGCTGGAACCTGGTCACCACCTCCAATCCCGATGCCGCGCGGAACTTCGGGCTGGAGGAACATGTCGAACATGCGGTGCGCTACCGCAGGGCGCGCGAATTCTATGACGTCGTCACCGGCCTGTGGGACAGTTGGGCCGACGATGCCTTCGTGCGCGACGTCGAGGAGGGCGTCTATTTCGACCCCGCCCGCATGCATGTGCTGAACCACAAGGGGGAATTCTTTTCGGTCCAGGGCCCGCTCAATATCGCGCGCCCGATCCAGGGCTGGCCGGTCATCGTGCAGGCCGGCGCCTCCGAGGCCGGGCGGCAGATCGCAGCCGAAACGGCCGAGATGGTTTTTGCTTCCGCGAGCACGCTTGCCGAAGGCAAGATCCTCTATGCCGACATCAAGGGCCGCATGGAGAAACTGGGGCGCAAGCGCGAGCATCTCAAGATTCTGCCCGGCGCCCTCGTCGTGGTCGGCGATACGCTGGCCGAGGCGCAGGCGAAGAAGGAACGGCTCGACGCCCTGGTGCATCCCGACAGCGGCCTGGCCTCGCTCTCGATCGCGCTCGGCCATGATGCCTATGGCTTCGATCTCGACGGCCCCTTGCCCGAAATCCCGGAAACCAACGCCAGCAAAAGCGGGCGGCAGCGCGTGATCGAGCGCGCCCGGCGGGACAAGCTGACCGTCCGCGACCTCGCCCGCATCGCCGGCACGTTCGGCGGCCTCACGCTCGTCGGCACGCCCGCGATGATCGCCGACCAGATGGAACAGTGGCTGGAAGAGGAAGGCTGCGACGGGTTCAACGTCATGTTCCCCTATGTCCCGGGCGGGCTCGACGATTTCGTCGATTGCGTGGTGCCGGAATTGCAGCGCCGTGGTATTTTCCGCCGTGAGTACGAGGGGAAGACGCTGCGGGAGAATCTCGGGCTGCCGCGGCCCGAGAACCGCTTCTTCAGGACGGGCGGGGGATAAGGCCAACCCCGCGCCCGGCAAGCCCAGGGAGCTCGTCATGCCGCTTGCGAAACTGGATCACGTCACCGTTCTTTGCGCCGATGTCGATATGTCGCGCCGCTTCTATGCCGATGTCCTCGGCATGGTGGACGGCGACCGGCCGCCGTTCGATTTCCCCGGCGCCTGGCTCTATGTCGAGGGCCGTCCGGTGGTGCACCTGGTCGGCGGCCGCAACGAGCGCGGGATCACGGAGACCGGCAGCTTCGATCACGTCGCCTTCGATGCCCGCGATCTCGCCGCCATGCGCCGCCGCTTGAGCGAGGCGGGAGTAGAATTCCGCGAGCGCGGCGTGCCGGGCCGGCCGCTGCATCAGGTCTTTCTGCACGATCCCGACGGCATCATGATCGAGCTGAATTTCCGCGACGAGGGGTGAGCGTGCGGAAGCGGCTCGGGCTGGCCGCGAACAAATGCCGGAAGCGGTGGTTGAAGGTCGAAAGATCGCCGAATCCGGCATCGAAGGCGATGGTGGCGACCGACGCCTTGGTCGTGCGCAACCCCGCGGCCACCCGGGCCATGCGTCGGCCGAGCACGAACTGGTAAGGCGTAAGCCCGACGGTCTGCCGGAAGGTGCGCAGGAAATGATATTTGCTCTGCCCCGCCACGTCGGCCAGGGCGGCGAGGTCGAGGGGCTCCGCCGCCTGTTCCTCGATATGGCGCAGCACCCGGGATATCCGCCGCTCGTCCCGTAGCGTCGGGGCGCCCGGCGCGCCGGCGCCGCCGCGCGTGATGGTGACCGCTTTTTCGACCAGCCGCACCGCCAGCTCGTCCATGGCAAGGCGGCTCGCGCCCCTCGCGCCGGCGCCGATTTCCACCACGAGCGGCATCAGTTCCGGTAGCGCCGGCAGCATCGGAATCGCCAGGCGGAAGCCCTGTGCCCCCGTCACGTCGCCCGCGAGTTCGGCGAAATAGCCGGGCTCGAACTCGAAGGCGATGCAGCGGTCGCCGCACGCATGATCGTGGGAACATTCGTATCCGGCCCCGGCATTACCGAGCAGAATCGCACCGGGATAGAGCAGCGCCCGGCCGCTGGCCGAGCGGTATTGGAACGAACCCTCGGCGATCACCGCGAGGGTGACGCTCGCATGCCGCTCCTCGAACGGCCGGTCTTGCGGCCCGAGGCGGCAGGTGAATTCCCCGACCGACCAGCCGCTACCGGCCGCGATCTCGCGTAAGGCCGGCGCGTCGGCAGGGCAATGACCCGAGGCAACGGTGGCAGCAGCAGCGGCCAGGGGTGGAGTCGCGGTTTCAAGTTCCATTTGGCCAGGATAGAAGCCGTCGGCCAGCATGACAACCATCATGATGGTTAGAAGAAATTCGCCGCCCTCAAGCTTGGCGGATCCTGGAATAATGGCGTCGGGCCTTGGCGCGGTTGCCACACGATGCCATGTCGCACCATCGCCTGGTGCCGTTCTTGCTTCCGTCGATGAAAAGCCACAGGCATTCATCGTTGGCGCATTGCTGAATGCGCCGCCCTTGGGCATCGAGCAGCAGATCACCGGCCGACCACAGGACCGGCGCCAGAATGTCGGGCATCGCCGGCCCGGGCGGCGGGATGTGCCAGGCGCAGGCGCCGTGGCGACGCACCAGCCGGTCGCGCACCGGAGCTGCGGCCAGCGCGCGCGTCAGCGCCGCGAAATCGCGCGGCGGCGGCGGGGCGCCGGTGGCGGCGGCACTGAAAAGGCGGAAGATGGCCTCGCGCATCGCCAGGGTCTGGGCGAAAAGCCGGGATCGGGCGGCATTCCCGGCTTCCGCCGCCGCGGCACTCCCGGCCTGATGCTTCAGATCCGCCGCGGCGCGGGGGCCAAGGAGGGCGGCGCGCGCGATCCAGTCCAGGACATCGTCGAGCCGGTGCAATGTTTCGGCCGGAACATCCCTGCCGCGCCAGGACAGGGTATTGGCATAGAGCAGGCAGAGGTCGGCCGGGACGGAAGGTATCAGCATCGGGCGAGAATAGCAATTTTCCCCAAGCCCGACAACCATCATGCCGGTTAGAAGAAGGTCCGAGACCATTTACGGAGGAATGAGGATGATCGACCATGTTTCGCTCGGGGTCCGCGACCTCGCCAGAGCCCGGAAATTCTATGATGCGGCGCTGAAGCCGCTCGGCTATCGCTGCCTGAGCGAAGGCGATACGTCGCTCGGCTACGGCGGCGACGGGGTTGCGCTCTGGATCGGGGTAACGGCAAGCCCGGTCCCGCCCGACGCCCGGTCCAACCTGCATTTCTGCTTCACCGCGCCGACGCGCAAGAGCGTCGATGCCTTCCATGCGGCGGCGCTGGCGGCCGGTGGGCGCGACAATGGCAAGCCTGGCCTGCGCGCCGATTACGATGCCCATTATTACGCGGCCTTCGTGATCGATCCCGACGGCTATCGGATCGAGGCCTATTGCGGCCGGACGTCGGCGTAAGGCGACGGGCCGGGAGGGTTCGGGATCGATCGCGCCAGCCGATCGGTTGCATCGGAACTCGGAATTGGAGCGCGCGCCGCTATCGACGCACTCTGCGTCTCGCCGGAGATGCCGGAGTGCGCCGATGTCCGATACGAAAAATGTGAGCCTGGCGGTGTGGCGTAAGCCGCCCGCGCGTTTCTTGCGGGGCTCTGCGTTCGGCCCCGCCGCCCGGCTTCTCGCCCGGCTCCTGCCCGGGGTGCTGCTGTGCCTGGCGGTCACGGCGGCGTCGAACGTCCTGGCCGCTCTTGAGGCGCGCCTGTTCGGCCGGGTCTGGCTGGAGGCGCTGGTCGTGGCGATCCTGGTCGGCACCGCTATTCGCACCGCCTGGACCCCCGATGAACGCTGGTCCGCCGGCATCGGCTTCAGTGCCAAGACCCTGCTCGAAGTCGCGGTGCTGCTGCTCGGCGCCTCGCTCAGCGCGCAGGCGATCATGGCCGGCGGGCCGGCGCTGCCGCTTGGCATTGCCGCATTGGTGGTGGCGGCACTCGGCGCGAGCTATGGCATGAGCAGGCTTGCCGGCCTGCGCCATCGCATGGCGGTGCTCGTCGCCTGCGGCAATTCGATCTGCGGCAATTCCGCCATCGCCGCGGTGGCGCCGGTGATCGGGGCCAGCGGCGAGGACGTGGCGGCGGCGATCGCCTTTACCGCCGTGCTGGGGGTCGGCGTGGTGATCGGCCTGCCGCTGCTGGTGCCGGTGCTGCATTTGAGCCAGTTGCAATACGGCGCGCTGGCCGGCCTTACGGTCTATGCCGTGCCGCAGGTCCTGGCGGCGACCGTGCCGGTCGGGGTGCTTGCCGTGCAGATGGGGACCCTGGTCAAGCTGATGCGGGTGCTGATGCTGGGGCCGGTAGTGGTCGGCCTCTCGCTTCTGGTGCGGAGGCGGCGCGACGGGGCGCAAGAGGCGCGGCCACGGGTGGCAGGAGATGGGGCCGGGGTCGGAGCTGGGCCCGGAGATAGCGCTGGAGACGGCCCCGCCGCGCGGCTGCCGTTCCACCGGATGGTGCCCTGGTTCATTCTGGGCTTCGTGCTCCTGGCCGGGTTGCGGTCCGCCGATCTGCTGCCTCAGATGGTCCTGACGCCGCTGGCGCTGACCGCCAATCTTCTGACGGTGGTTTCCATGGCGGCGCTGGGCCTTGGCACCGATCTTGGCAGCGTCGCGCGCTCGGGTCCCCGCGTCATGGCCGCCGTCACCCTCTCGCTCCTGATGCTGGGCGCCATCGGCTTCGGGCTGATCCGGCTGCTCTGGATCGGTTAGGGCCTTTCAGAGACGGATCAAGCCGGGCCATGCTCTGGCCTGGCTTCGCTATTTTGCCGCCGCTGGCCTGACCGGCCCGGCGATCACCGCGAGGAGGGCGTCGGCGGCGCGGCTGCGATAGCGCGCGGCGTGGCGCAGCACATGAAAGTCGCGCTCGGGCAGCGCCAGGGCGACGCGGTGCAGCAGTCCGACCTCGATGCCGGGTGCCGCGACCGAGGCCGAGATGGCGGTGGCGCCCATGCCGGCCTCGACGGCGGCGCGCACCGCCTCGTTGGAGGGCAGCTCCAGCGACACGGTCAGGGTGGCGGCCGGGACGCCGAATCCTTCCAGCGCCGCCTCGAAAGCCGAGCGGGTGCCCGAGCCCGGTTCGCGCAGCACCCACTCGCTGTCGGCAAGCTCGGCCGGCTCCACCCTCTCCTGCCCGACCCAGGGATGGTCGGGCCCGACGACGACGACGAGCTGGTCGCGCGCAACCCGGGTGCTGTGCAGGACCGGGTCGTTCACCGCGCCTTCGACGAAGCCAAGCTCGGCGATGCCCTCGTGCACGGCGGCCGCCACCTGCGCCGTATTGCCGGTGGAAAGGCGGATGTCGATGCCGGGATGGGCGCGGTGGAAGGCGACGAGGTGACGGGGCAGCCAGTAGCTGGCGATGGTCTGGCTCGCCTGGACCAGAAGCGTGCCGCGCTTGAGGTTGCCGAGTTCCGCCAGGACCAGCTCGGCCGCCGCCGCGCGCGCCAGCACCGAGCGCGCCTCGGCGAGGAAGCGGGTGCCGGCCTCCGTCAATTCGATCCCGCGCCCGATCCGATGGAAGAGCTTCGTGCCGTGGCGTGCTTCCAGCGCGGCGATGGCAGCGCTCGCCGCCGATTGCGCCAGGTTGAGCGCCTCGGCGGCCCGTGTGACGTGCTGGCGTTCGGCGACGGCGACGAAGATGCGGAGCTGCTCGAGGGTCATGGCGGACAGAATGAGGCCAGAACCCCGTTGCGGAAAAGGGGAATCGCGGTATTGGGCGCGGCGGGTCCCAGCAATTTTCCCCAAGCTTCGACGGCGCGGATCGGGTCTTCTGGATCCGGCTTGAAGCGGATCGGCCGAAGCCACGGCGGAGTAGAGAGAAGCAACGCAGGAGGCGCGTCATGAATCCAGTCTTATCGGCTCTGCCGGCCGCCCTCCATGCCGACGGGCCGGCGGCGGAGAAGGGCCAGCGGCCCGATCTCTATGGCTGGCTGGTGGGCGATTGGGAAACCGACATCCTCGTCCATCCGCCCGGCGGCGGGCGTCACGAGGGTCGGGGCGAGATCCATGCCGGATGGATCCTGGAAGGGCGCGCCGTTCAGGACGTGTGGATGATCCCGCGGCGGTCCGACCGCCGGCCGGATGCGCCGGTGCTGCCGCTCGCCGGCAATTGGTATGGCACGACGATCCGGGCCCATGATCCCGCCATCGACGCCTGGCGCATCTTCTGGATCGACCCCGCGACCAACTCCTTCCGCCAGCAGATCGGCCGCGCGCAGGGGGCGGATATCGTGCAGGAGGGACAGGGCGAGGTGGGCACGCGGAGCCGCTGGAGCT
>CALCYJ010000161.1 GCA_937905845.1 uncultured Rhodospirillales bacterium | reverse complement strand
CTGCAAGCCGCCCGCGACCTCGCCATCCAGTCCAATACGCTCCGCGCCGAGGTCGGCCGCTTCGTCACCAAGGTGCGGGCGGCCTAAAGCTTAAGGCTTCGGCTGAGCGTAAAATCCCGTGCCGCGCAAGTCTTCACCGGATCGGATCGGCCGGGCGCGGAATTCGCGCTGGCGCGCGCGCAGCCGCTATCCTACAGTCGTAGGCAGCGAGCTTTCCTCACAAAAACATAAAGATGGTTGCGCGTATTCAAACCGTCGCCTTCCAGGGCATCGAGGTCATGGAGGTGGATGTCCAGGTCCAGATCGCGCCCGGCATTCCCGCCTTCGGCCTGGTGGGCCTTGCCGACAAGGCGGTCGGCGAAAGCCGCGAGCGGGTGCGCGCGGCGCTTGGCGCCATCGGGCTGGCGCTGCCGCCCAAACGCATCACCGTCAATCTGGCTCCAGCCGACCTGCCGAAGGAGGGGAGCCATTACGATCTCCCGATCGCGCTCGGCCTGCTCGCGGCCATGGGCATCCTGCCGCCCGACGAGATGAACGGCTATACGGCGCTGGGCGAATTGGCGCTCGACGGTGCCATAACGGCGGTGGCGGGCGTCCTGCCGGCGGCGCTCGCGGCGGCGAGTGCCGGGCGCGGCATCGTCTGTCCGGCTTCCTGCGGCGGCGAAGCGGCCTGGGCCGGCGACATTGAGGTCCTGGCGGCGCCGAGCCTGCTTGCCCTGGTCAATCATTTCAAAGGCACTCAGGTCCTGACCCCGCCCAAGGCCGAACTGGCCGAGGATCAGACCCTGCGGCTCGATCTGCGCGATATCAAGGGCCAGGAAACCGCCAAGCGCGCCATCGAGGTGGCGGCGGCTGGCGGCCATAATTTGCTGATGGTCGGGCCGCCGGGCGCTGGCAAATCCATGCTGGCCGCCCGCCTGCCCGACTTGCTGCCGCCGCTCGATGCGGCCGAAGCGCTGGAAGCCAGCATGATCGCCTCGCTCGCCGGCAGCCTCGAAACCGGGCGGCTCAGCCGCCGGCGGCCCTTCCGCAATCCCCATCACTCGGCCTCGATGGCGGCGCTGGTCGGCGGCGGCACGCGGGCCAAGCCCGGCGAGGTCTCGCTCGCCCATCTCGGCGTCCTGTTCCTGGACGAATTGCCGGAATTCAACCGCGTGGCGCTCGATTCGCTGCGCCAGCCGATCGAGACCGGCACCGCGGTGGTGGCGCGCGCCAATGCCCATGTTAGCTATCCGGCGCGCTTTCAACTCGTGGCGGCGATGAATCCGTGCCGCTGCGGCCATCTCGACGATGCCGCGCTCGCCTGCTCGCGCGCGCCGAAATGCGCCATCGATTACCAGTCGCGCATCTCCGGCCCGCTGTTCGACCGGATCGATCTCCATCTCGACGTGCCGGCGGTCCCGGCCAACGATCTCAGCCTGCCGCCTGCCGCCGAAGGCAGCGCCGAGGTCGCGGCCCGGGTGGCCGCCGCCCGCGCCCGGCAGCGGGCGCGCTATGGTCCGGGAAACGGCCAGGGGCGCATCCGCTGCAATGCCGAGGCCGACGGCGAGCTTCTCGAGCGGGTCGCGTCGCCGGACGCGGCGGGCCGCGAGCTTCTTCTCCAGGCGGCCGACCGGTTGCGGCTGAGCGCCCGCGGCTATCACCGGGTGTTGCGGGTGGCGCGCACGCTGGCCGACCTTGGCGAAAGCGAGCCGGTGCAGCGCATCCATATCGCCGAGGCGCTGTCCTACCGCCGTCCGGCGCTGCGGAAATAGCCAACCCGCCGCCCATCTCGCCGCTCGTCTCGCCGCCCGCGTTTACACTTTCTTCAGATCTCCGTCTTTTACTGGAGGCTGCCAGCCACGGTCGGGCCAGCCGGCCCTCGCGTGGAACCTCGTGTCGTCAGCCAGCGGTCGATTATGCAGATTACGCCTTCCGCCAATCTGATCGCCGCCCTCTCCTCTCTGGGCAAGAACGGCAGTTCGGGCGTGCCGCGCGCAACGCCTGCGTCCAGCGCGGCGCAGATCAATCCGGTGCCGCCCGTCACCTCGCCGCCGCCCAGGCAGATCATCCCGCAGATTTCGCCGCAGACGGTTCAGCCGGTGTCGCCCTCGGAGCAGAACCGCAACCCCTCGCTCGGCCGCTACGTCGATATTCGTATCTGACAGGGCCTGACGCCGCCGTGGCCACCGCGGCATGGCGCCGCGTTATGCTGCCGCGTTATGCTGCCGCGTTATGGCAGAGAATGCGGTCTCAAGGTCATTGCTGCCAGGCGCAAGCCGGCGCAAGATGCGGCGATGACCAGCCCCACGCCAACCCCCGTCCTGCTGTCGCCGCCGCCGCTGCGGCGCATCGCGGCCTTGCTCTATCCCGGGGTGCAGATCCTCGATGTAACGGGGCCGCTCGAAGTTTTCTCCACCACCAGCCGCCGGTTGCAGGCCGCCGATCGTGCCGCCGGTCCGAGCTATG
>CALCYJ010000160.1 GCA_937905845.1 uncultured Rhodospirillales bacterium | reverse complement strand
CGGAAGGCGAGGGGTTCACGGTGGCGCAGGCGCGGCTCGGTCCAACGCGGGTGCATCCTTGCATGCGCTCCATCGGCCTGTGCGAGGTGCTGATCGCGCTGATGATGGCGCGGGCGCCCGAGCGCACCGCCTTCGGCCGCCCGATCGTCGATTATGACACGGTGCAGCGCTGGATCGCGCTCTCCCGCCTCGAGTTGGAACAGGCGCGGCTTCTGGCCTACCGCTGCGCCTGGCGCCTCGACCGCGAGGGGCATGCCGGCGCCTGGCGCGATGTCTCCCTCATCAAGGTCGCGGTGCCCGCCATGTTGCAGCAGATCGCCGATCGTGCCTTGCAGGTGTTCGGCGCCATGGGCGGTTCCGACGATACGCCGATCCATCAGGCGCTGGCCTGGGGCCGCCTGCTGCGGATCGGCGACGGTCCGGACGAAGTGCATCTGCGCCAGATCTTCCGCCAGGAGGAGCGGCCGGCCTGGTCGATTGCCGCCTCCCCCTATCTCATGCCGCGCCCCGACTGATCGGGTAAGGCCCGACGGATCGGGCAAGGAAAGACAGCGATGATCCGGGATGCCGACAAGCTGGAAAGTCTGCTCGCCCAGGTCCGTTCCTTCGTGCGCAGCCGGGCCATTCCGAACGAGGACAGGGTCGAGGCGGAAGACCGGGTGCCGCCCGAGATCGTGGCCGAGGCGCGGCGGCTTGGCATTTTCGGCTGGAGCATCCCCGAAGAATATGGCGGCGCCGGCCTGACCACGGAAGAACTGGCGCTGGCCTTCATCGAATTGTCGCAATGCTCGGTCGCCTATCGCGTGCATCTCGGCACCAATGCCGGCATCGGCTCGGAGCCGCTGATCCAGGACGGCACGCAAGAACAGAAGCGCCGCTACCTGCCGCGGCTGGCGTCCGGCGAGCTGCTCGGCTGTCTCGCCCTGACGGAGCCCGAGGCCGGCTCGGATGCCATCGCACTTCAGGCGAGCGCGGTGGCGACGGGCGACGGGCGCTACCGGATCGATGGCATCAAGCGCTATATCACGCTTGCGCCCATCGCCGATCTGTTCGTGGTCTTCGCCCGCACCGATCCCGATGACCGGACGGCTTCGGGGGTGAGCGCCTTCCTGATCGAGCGCGGCACGGCCGGCCTTGCCACCGGCCGCTCGACGCCGAAAATGGGCCAGGAGGGCGCGCCGATCGGCGAGGTCCATCTCGAAAACTGCCTCGTTCCGGCCGATGCGATTCTGGGCGGCGTGCCCGGGCGCGGCTTCAAGACGGTGATGAAGGCGCTGAACAAGCAGCGGGTGAACCTCGCCGCTCTTTGCACCGGGCCCGCCATCCGCATGCTGGACGAGGCGCTGCGCTATGCGCGCGAGCGCCACCAGTTCGGCCGGCCGATCGCCGAGTTCCAACTGGTGCAGGCGATGCTGGCCGAATGCAAGGTGGAGATCGAGGCGGCGCGGGCGCTCATCCTCGAAACCGCGCGCAAGCGCGACCGCGGCGAAAACGTGGTGCTGGACGTGTCGCTGTGCAAATATTTCGCGACCGAAATGTGCGGCCGGGTGGCCGACCGCGCGGTGCAGATCCTGGGCGGCCAGGGCTATGTCAAGGGGCGGGGCATCGAACGTTTCTATCGCGACGTGCGCGCCTTCCGCATCTACGAGGGCACCAGCCAGATCCATCTGCTCAATATCGCCAAAGAGCTTCTGCGCCAGGGCGGTGGTGCCGGCTAGGGCCGTGATCAGGGTCGCCTGGGCCGGGCGGCCCGCTACGCGACGGGAGGCCCGCTACGACGGGAGGTGTCATGCGCATGATGCGACGCTATAGCCGGGATTTCTACGGCGGCCTCCTGATGATCCTGATCGGCGCCGGCGCCGGCGTCACCGCCGCGCATTATCCGATCGGCACGCTCGCCGACATGGGGCCGGGGTTCTATCCGCTGGCGATCGGCATCCTTCTGGCCCTGGTCGGCCTGGCCATCGCGATTGCGGGCGGGCTGAGCCAGGGGGCGAGCGGGCCGCGGCGGAAGATCGACCGGCGCGGCGGCTTCTGCATCATCGCCGGGACGCTCGCCTTCGCCGTGCTCGGCGTCTATGGCGGCCTGGTGCCGGCGACCTTCGCCATCGTCTTCATTTCCGCGCTGGGCGACCGGAACAATTCCCTGCTTCAGGCCTTTCTCCTCGCCGCCGCCATGGTGGTGATCGCCGTGCTCGTCTTCTGGTGGGCGCTCCAGGTTCAGCTTCCCTTGTTCAACTGGGGGTGAGCGTTGATCCAGTCCCTGACCGATCTCTGGTACGGATTCGGCGTCGCGCTTCAACCGCACAATCTGATGTGGTCGTTCTTCGGCGTCCTGGTCGGCAACATGATCGGCGTGCTGCCCGGCATGGGGCCGCTCTCGGCGATCGCCATCCTGCTGCCGCTGACCTTCGTCATGCATGCGGTTCCCGCCATCATGATGCTGTCGGGGATTTTCTACGGCGCGATCTACGGCGGCGTCATCGGCGCCATTCTTCTCAACCTGCCCTGCCATCCCGCGCATGCGGTGACCTGCCTCGACGGCTATCCGATGACGCAGCAGGGCAAGGGCGGCGCCGCCCTCGGCATCGCCATGCTGGGGTCCTTCTTCGCGGCCTCCGTCGGCATCCTGGTGATGATCTTCTTCTCGCCGGTCCTGGTGAAGCTCGCCTTCCAGTTCGGGCCCGGTGATGTCTTCGCCATCATGCTGCTGGGCCTCGTCGCGGGCTCGACCATGAGCGGGGGATCGCCGCTCAAGGGCGTCGCCATGACGCTCGTCGGCATCCTGTGCGGGGTCGCTGGAACCGACGTTAGCAGCGGCGCCGTCCGCTTCACCTTCGGCATCCCAGAGCTTGCCGACGGCGTCGGGCTGGTCGCCATCAGCATGGGCCTGTTCGGCGTCGCCGATTTCCTCCTGAACGTCAATCACGCCACTTTCGTCGGCAGCGGCGTCAAGATACGCCTGCGCGACATGCCGCCGAGCTGGGCGGAGATCAAGCAGGCCTTCCTGCCGATGCTGCGCGGAACGTTTATCGGGACGCTGTTCGGCGCCATGCCCGGCACCGGCCCGACCATCACCACCTTCATCGCCTATGCGCTGGAAAGCCGCATTTCCAAGACGCCGGAGCGTTTCGGCCGCGGCGCGATCGAGGGCGTGGTCGCCCCGGAGGCGGCGTCGCATTCCAAGACCCAGGTGGATTTCATCCCGACCATGTGCCTTGGCATTCCGGGCGATGCCGTCATGGCGCTGATCCTGGGCGCCCTGATGATCCAGGGCATCGCGCCGGGGCCGCAACTGATCACCGAACATCCCGATCTCTTCTGGGGCCTGATCGCGAGCTTCTGGGTCGGGAACGTCCTGCTGATGCTGCTCAACGTGCCGCTGATCGGCGTGTGGGTGAAGCTGCTCCAGGTGCCCTATCGCTATCTCTTCCCCTCGGCGCTCTTCTTCATCGCCATCGGCGCCTTCACCACCGACAACAGCCTGTTCCAGGTCGTCGAGGTGCTGTTCTTCGGCATCGTCGGCGTGCTGTTCCTGACCTTGCGTTTTTCGGTCACGCCCATTCTGCTCGGCTTCGTCCTCGGGCCGATGGTGGAGGAGAATTTCCGCCGCGCCCTTCAGCTCTCGCACGGCGATCTCGGAATCCTCATCCACCGCCCGATCAGCGCCAGTTTCATCGCGGCCTGCATCCTGCTCATCGCGGTCCAGATCCTGATCCGCCTGATGAAGCCCGGGCGAAAGCCCGTAATCGAGATGGAAACGCACGCCCAGCCGTGAGCCTTCGCGAACGCCAGCCCGTCCCCTTCCAGTCCGGAGAAAGCCGATGTCAACCTTCGATCCGATCGCCTCGCCGACCCGGCGGGTCGCCGAGAATCTCGAACCGGCCTTCGTCCATGACGATCAGGTGGCGGCTGCGGCGCGCAAGCTTGCCGATCACCGGGCGCGGCGCAAGCGGCGGCCCAATGTCCTGATCTTCCTCATGGACGATGTCGGCTGGGGCGATTTCGGCTGCTATGGCGGCGGGATCGCCGTGGGCGCGCCGACCCCCAATTTCGACCGCATCGCCCGGGCCGGCCTTCAGCTCACCTCGTGCTATTCCGAGCCGAGCTGCTCGCCCTCGCGCGCCACGCTTCTCACCGGGCGGGTGCCGAACCGTCACGGCCTCCACCGCCCGCCGATGTATGGCGAGCCCGGCGGATTGCAGGGCGAGGTCACGCTGCCCGGGCTGCTTTCGGCGGCGGGCTATGTGACGCAGGCGGTGGGCAAGTGGCACCTGGGCGAGAATGTCGCCTCTCAGCCGCAGAATGTCGGGTTCGATGATTTCTACGGCTTTCTCTCCGTCTCCGACATGTATACCGAATGGCGCGATCCGCATTTCTTTCCCGAGATCGTCTATTCGGACGCCCGCAGCGACTGGGTCAAGAACATGCCGTTCAACCGCTGCTTTGTGCATGCGCAAAAGGGCGGCGAGGCGGAGAATGTCGAGGAGGTGACGATCCCCGTCCTCTCGCTGCTCGACGAGAAATGGTGCCAGTATTCGACCGCCTTCATCGAACGGATGGCCGGCCGGGATGAGCCCTGGCTGCTCTATCACGGCACCCGCGGGGCGCATTTCGACAATTACCCTCACGAGCGCTTCCTCGGCAAATCGCCGGCGCGCCATCCTTACAAGGATACGGTGCTGGAGCTTGACGAGATCATCGGCCGCCTGGTCGAGACCCTGCGCCGGACCGGGCAGCTCGAGGATACGCTCATCATCGTCTCGTCCGACAACGGGCCGCATATGGAAACCTGGCCCGACGCCGCCTTCACGCCGTTCCGCTGCGCCAAGGGCTCGACCTGGGAAGGCGGCGTGCGGGTTCCGGGCCTCGTGATGTGGCCGGAAGTGATCGAGGCCGGGCGGCAAAGCGACGGGCTGTTCGATTTCAACGACATCCTGCCGACTATCCTCGGCATTACCGGCGAAACCGTGCGCCTGCCGGCCGACCGCTATATCGACGGCATCGACCAGACCTCCTTCCTGCTGGCGCCGGACGGCCTGTCGAACCGCAAATATCATTATTACTGGCTGACGACGAATTTCTCCGGCCTGCGCTGCGGCGAATACAAGATGCTGCTCACCGCCATCAGCGACGACGACCGCGACGCCGCCGGGCCCGGCGGCTTCACCGGCGTGCTGCAACGCTTCCCCTATGCGCGCCTCTACAATCTCTATCTCGACCCGAAGGAAACCCACAATTACATGACGCGCAAGCTCGCCTATGTCGAAGCCTTCCAGGCCGGCATCCGGGCGCATCGCGCCAGCTTCAAACGCTATCCGCCCAAGCATGTCATGGGGATGAATGCCGACCAGAGCAGCGAATAGGGCGGTTCCGGATCAAGCTTGATCGGGGAGGCGCATGGCGCGTTGTTTTGATGCCTAATCTTTGCGGGACAAAGCGCATACATTTTTTCGGGATGTATTCTGGGGTCACAGCCCAATCAGAAATGGCCGGATTCGACCCGAGACGCTGCCCGCGCCCGCCGGTTCCGCCGTTCTACCGCTCGTGCAAGCTCTTGGTCGCTCCGTTCGCGGACGAGAGCGGTGTGGCGCTTCAACTGCCCGAGGATCGGTCTGCCGAGGGGGCCAAAAATTTCCGCAGCCCGATGCGCATAGGTCCAAAAGGTCCATTGGCGGAAGTCGTCCCGCTTTTCTGCGAAATCCTCGACCTTACCAAAGCGCTTAATCAGCCGTTCGTAATTGAACTCCGCTTTGAGATCGGACGCGTCCTTGGTCGCGTGCCTATTGGCGCAGATGTTGGCATCGCGCCGCGCGGCAAAGGCGACCTTCCGCCGCAGTCCCGACAACGTGCTGTCACGCAAATAAACCTTCCGACCATCGTATCGGAATCCGAGGTACTCCAGCCAATTTTTGCCTTGTTCCCCAAGAACTCGAGTGAAAGTTTGCCCATTACTGTTAGGTATGTAGACGAAAACGGCGGACTTTTCTGCTTGAATTTCTAGTTCTTGACCGTTTTAATGAATTAGTACTTGCATGTCTTTCAACCAATTCCTCCCAGTTGCGGCGTCGCCAGGGGTGATGATCAGGATGTCATCAGAATAGCGGTAGTACGCTCCTCCCATGGCAGCGACCATGGCTTGAACCTTCTGGTCGAAATCGAGGAGGTACAGATTGGCAAGAAGATCGGAGATCGGGGCGCCTTGGGGAATGCCATAGGGTTTGAAGTTCACCTTGATTAAGGACTTGTACGACCCACTGCCGGCGATCTTCTCGCGGAATTCGTTGCCCCGGCATAGTTGCTTGGGCATGTGGTTGAACGGTGTGAGATATCCCTTGATGGGCTTCCCCGATCCTGTCGTGTCTTTCACCCCGAAGTGCCCTAGCCGTTCACAGACCTTTTCTTTCTCGACCACGGCATATCGGGTGATCGCCTTGAAAACCTGGAAATGGTCAGTGGGGAGCCTGTCTACTCCGAGCAGCCGGCACCACAGCGATTTCAACTTGTCATGGTCCAGATGCTCGAAATAGCTGCTGATATCCAGGGCGACGGCGCAGCACTCCCCACGCTCTCCAAGCTCCCGAAGCTTAAGAAATGCGTCTTGGGCGAAGTCAATATTGCATTTGCCGCCGACCTTGCCGGGTTTCGGAATTCGGCGGTACGCAAGGACGCAGCTATCTAGCCGGAGGCGGGCAAGCTCGGCCTCGTAGAGTTCGGCGAGGAGGTGCCGATAGCGGGCGTAGATGTAGGCGTCTCGTCTGGCCGCATACCTGATGGGTCGGTCCTTTGCCTTGCCCATGACGCCTCTGGGGGCGAAGCGAGTCGAGTGCTTGGTGTAGAGGAGGAAGGGGTAAAAAGTATGACACGCGACCCGTTCGGGGTCCAAGGCCAGGGCTTCGGCGTCGTGGGCTGAAATGAGAGGATCGAAATGTGGGTATTTCTTCAGATTCGTCTCTTTAAGACGCCACTCCGCCATGCGGCCCCCTTCCGCCGGTGCGAGAGGGGGCGATGGCAACCGCTTGCATCGGTTGTAGCCACCGCCCCACACCGTTGGTGATATCTCCAAGATAACTCGACGTAACGGTCTATGCTGTGGTCGGGATGCATTGCATCCTGGCCGGAGCGAACGACCGCGACAAGATGGAGATCATTATGATCAAGATCACCTGTGCCGTGGTATTTCGCCTTGACAGTTTCAACCTTGCCTCCGGCTCCCCCGAACTGTCGCCCATCGTAGCCGGATAACGCTACCGCTAGGCGACAGCGCAGCTACTATTTAGGTATGGAGGCGAATACCGCAAGGGCTGCGCGGGAATTTTTGGGCAGCGGCTCTTCTGAATGACTGTGACGAGATTGCCCTGCTCACAAGAGGACCGTTCGTTTTCCACCCGATTCGGCCGTTGGAGGCGGTTGGGATGATTGGGTTTTGATCCTCGGGGAAACGGGCGGCGGAAGCTGTCTGGATGTCGGTTAATGTCGGGCTTGATACGGGCGCGGCGCGCGTCCGATCGGGGGTGCGGGAGGCGGGTTGTTGGCCGAATCCGCTCTGCCCCGATCGCTCCGGATTTCGCTGATCTGTCGCGGAAGTCTCTCTCACCCCCCTGAAAAGACAAGAAAAATGCCCCCTGGATTTCTCCAGGGGGCCAGTCTAACAGGGAGGCTTCACGTCTGGGAGACGCAAATGGGCTTTCGCGGATGGGAGTCAGCGAAAGCCCGGGATTCGGGCGTTGCACCCGAAACTCGGAAACTCGCGGCCGATGGTGCGATGCAACATCCGCCTGCAAGATATTTAGGCTTTCACAGCCGAAATGACCACCCTCACTACCACAAGGCCGCTATGCGACGGATGCATGCCTTGGCTATCGCGGCCCCGCGGCGGCGGATGGGTGGCGGATGGGGTCTGGAGGCCGATCAGTAGCGCCAGTCGGCGACCTTGTTGATGAGGAAATCGCGCAGGACGGCGATGCGCTTGGAATGGCGCAGCTCTTCGGGATAGACGAAATAAGTGTCGAAGCTCGGCGCCTTGACGTCGGACAGGACCCGGACCAGGCGCGGATTCTCGTCCGCCATATAATCGGGGATGGCGGCGATGCCGAGCCCGCTTTCGACCGCCAGCATGATGGCGTAGGTATTGTTCACCCGCAGCACCGAATCGCGCCGCTGCCCGGGCGGCATGGCGGCGCCGGTCAGCCAGTTGACATCGGTGATGGGCGAGGGCGCCTCTTCGCCATAGGTGACGAGGCGGTGGCTGTTCAAATCCTCAAGCGTCCGTGGCGTGCCGTGGCGCTTCAGATATTCCGGCGATGCATAGGTATGGTGGTGCACGGTGAGCAGCCGGCGCTGGATCAGGTCGGGCTGGGTCGGCTTTCGCATGCGCAGCGCCACATCGGCCTCGCGCATCGACAGGTCAAGCTCGCGGTCGTCGAGCAGCAGGTTGACGCTGAGTTCGGGATAGAGTTCGGCGAATTCGCGGATCCGCGGCGCCACCCAGGTCGAGCCGAAACCAACCGTCGTCGTGACTTTCAGTTCGCCCCGCGGCCGGTCCTTGCTGTCGGTCAGGACGGCTTCCGCCATCGCCAGCTTGGCGAAGACTTCCTGGGTGGTCCGCGCCAGAAGCTCGCCCTGCTCGGTCAGGATGAGGCCGCGGGCATGACGGTGAAAGAGCGAGGTCTTGAGACTGTCCTCAAGCGCGCTGACCTGCCGGCTTACCGCCGACTGGCTGAGATTGAGAGCTTCGCCCGCATGGGTGAAGCTGCCCGCCTGGGCCACGGCATGGAAGATGCGAAGCTTGTCCCAATCCATCACGACTCGCAGTTTAGAACCATATCGGTTCCGATGGAATCAGAACCGGGGCTCTAGCCGGCCATGGCGGGGGCGCCCACGGCCAGGAAACGGTCGGCGTCGAGGGCGGCCATGCAGCCCGTTCCGGCCGCCGTGACCGCCTGGCGATAGATCTTGTCCTGCACGTCGCCACAGGCGAAGACGCCGGCGATATTGGTCTCGGTCGAGCCGCGCTTCGTCACGAGGTAGCCCTCTCCATCCATGTCGAGCTGGCCCTTGAAAAGCGCGGTATTGGGATTGTGGCCGATGGCGACGAAAACGCCGTCGGCGGCGACCGGCATGATGGCGCCGCTCGTCACATGGCGGAGCCTGGCGCCGGTGACGACGGCCGGCTCGCCCTGGCCCAGGATCTCGTCCACCACATGGTCCCAGATCACCGATATCTTGGGATTGGCGAACAGGCGGTCCTGGAGAATGCGTTCGGCGCGGAGCGCGCCGCGCCGGTGCACGAGAATCACGCGGGCGGCGTGATTGGTGAGATAGAGCGCTTCCTCCACCGCGGTATTGCCGCCGCCGATCACCAGCACCTGGCGGCCGCGATAGAAGAAGCCATCGCAAGTGGCGCAGGCCGAAACGCCGGCGCCGCGCAGCCGCTGCTCGGAGGGCAGGCCGAGCCATTTCGCCTCGGCGCCGGTGGCGATGACGAGCGTGTCGGCGCTGTAGCTGTCGCCGCTGTCGCCCATCAGGCGGAAGGGCCTGGCCTTGAGGTCGCATTCGGTGATGACATCGTCCAGCACGCGGGTGCCGACATGGACCGCCTGCGCTTCCATCTGCTCCATGAGCCAGGGGCCCTGGATGAGGGCGGCGAAGCCCGGATAATTCTCGACATCGGTGGTGATGGTGAGCTGGCCGCCCGGTTGCAGGCCGCGCACCATGAGCGGTTCGCGCGAGGCCCGCGCGGCATAGATCGCGGCGGTGCAGCCGGCCGGGCCGGAGCCCAGGATGAGGACTTTGGCGTGATGGTGCGCTGGCATGGCTCGTTTCCGCTGTGCTGAGGCTCAGAAGCCGAACATGTGATCGAGGGAAAAGGCCGCCTCGCCGCCGGCCAGGCCGTGAAAGCCGAACAGCCGGCAGGTCGTGTCACGGACCACGACATAGGCATCCTCGCCGGCCCGTCCGCGCTCGGCGGCGCTGAAGGTCGTGTGATAGCGCCAGAAATGCGAGCCGCCGCAGGGGATGGCGATCGCGCGGCAGGCGATGAGGCGGCCGCTTCTATCATAGAGCCTGAGTTCGCTCGCCGAGGTCTCGGCCCAGGGCAGGGACGCCGGATAGACCAGGTGGCAGATCGTGTCGAGCGGCGGCGGCCCGAGGCGAAGGAAGAGCCGCGTCGTCAGGCCGGGCGGCGGGCCGGCATAGGATTGCGGCTCGTCGCGATAGAGGATGGCGGTATTGAAGACATGGGCGCCGAAGCTCGTCTCCGCACGCCGGCCGCTGTGCCGCTGGCGGTAGCGGGCGATGGCATGGAGCCAGCCGTCCGCCTCGCCGCCGTCGCGGAAATCATAGCGCAGCTCGAAATGGCCGTAACCGCGGGAAAGCGTCGCCCCCGCTGCCGCCAGCCACTCGTCGACCTCGACCGGCACGCTCTCGTGGCGCTGGATGCGGCCGAGGAAGCGCTCCACCGCCACCTGGCCGTCGGCATCGATCAGCGCGAGGCTGAGCGGCAGTTCGCGCTGGGCCGTCGTCATCGGCGTCGGCAGCGCGAGGCTTGCGAATTCATCGAGCGGGAGAATGGGGAAGGGCAGGATATAGCCCTTGCCGAGCGCATTGCCGAGCCCGGGCAGCGCCGGGTCGGCCGCAAGGTCGGTGCGCTCGACATTGGCATGGGCGATGCGGCGCCGGCCGTCGGCATCCTCGATCTCGTAGCGCGGCCGCACGAAATGGCGGCCGGCCTGCACCTCGATCTGCTGCGGCCAGCGCGCGGCGGGGAGGAGGGTCGCGACATCGAGCGGATAGCTCGCGAAGGGCGGAATTTCCCGCTCGAGCCGGGCGATCGCCACCGTGCCCATGAGGTTGAGGCCGATGCCGCCGGCGGGAACGGCGATGGGGTGGCTGTTCTGCACCCAGAGCGTCACTCGCTCGCCCTCGGCCGGCGCCGGCACGCCGGCATAGAGATCGGCCGGCCAGGCGTTGGCATCATGGGTGCAGGAAAGCTCACGGCCCTGGTCGTCGAACGTGTCGAGGGCATATTTCACCACGTCGTGACCGCGCGCGCCGACGACATGCAGGAAGAGCGAGCCGGCAAATTCACCCAGGGAGAAACGCTCGCGCACGTTGCGGCTGTCGATGACGAGGCTGCTCTGGCCCGGCGCCACCGGCTCCAGCCAGCGCGCGAGCACCCGCCCGTCGCCATCGAACAGGCACAGCCACAGCGCCAGCCGCCCGGCGCCGTAGCCGGCCCAGTAATTGGCGGTGACGATCCGCGTGTGCCGGCCCTTTTCGTCGCGCAGGAAGGCGAAATTGGTGGCGAAATTAAGCGGGTCGAGATAGGTGCCCGGGTTGGAGAGCAGCTCGGCCGGCAGGCGGATCTGGTCGAGCGACAGGATCGGGACGGCGGCCGGCAGCAGGCGGCGGATCGAATCCAGCCGGCGGGTGGCATCGAAGGTTGCGGCGAAGATCATGTCGGCGCCGCTTGCCGCCATCTCGGTCACGAGCTGTGCCGGCCGCCCCAGCACCTCGCGTCCGACCTGTTCCAGCCGCTGCACGAAGATGCCGGCGATGGCGCAGGATCTCAGGCCATAGAGCTGATCGAAACTTTCGGCGATGCCGTCGGGGTCGAAGATCGCGATCCTGCCCGCCGTTTTCAGCCGCGCCATCAGCCCGGCCGCCGCTTCGGCCGCGAGCGGATGGCCCAGCGCCTTGAACAGGCTCGATCCGCCGGACGAATTGCGCGGGGCGGCGCTCCAGACGGTCTTGGGATTGGCGAAAGTTTCGATTTGCAGCGACATGCGATGCTCTATCTAGCCCCGTGGCGCCGTCTCGGCCGGGCGGGCTTGTGGCGATGCGGCCGGGAGGCTCAGGCCGAGGCGCCGGCGGATCTCCGCGGCGATCACGGCGGTATCATTTAACGGCTCGTATGTCCAGCGCTCCAGCCGGCCGGCCCAGGGCCGCGTCAGCCCGGCCCGGCGCAGCTCGGCATGGAAGGTCTCGAACTTGCGGCGGCTGCGATTGTAGCGGCGTGCCGCAAGCTCGATGACGAAGACCGGCTTGCCGGTGGCGCAGGCTTCCGAAACCATCGCGACCGAATCATTGGTGACGACGAGATAATCGGCCAGCGCGAGATAGGCGAAATAGGGGTTCTCCCCCTCGCTCTGCCAGACTTCTCCCGGCACGCCTTCGAGCCCCCGGTTCAAGGCGGCGAGGTTGGCGGCCCCCGTGCGACGCGACGGCGTCAGGAGGATGCTTCCCCCTTCCACCTCGGCCAGCCGGCGCAGATCGGCGGCGATCGCGCTGCTCTGCTCCACACCCAGCCGGTAGGCGGAATTATCGCCGCCGACCAGGACTGCGACACGGGGATGCGGCAGGGAGCCGAGCCTGGGCGCGAAAGCCTGCGCCGCCTGCGCTAGCTTCTCCGCGCTGACGCGGTGAAGGGCGCCCCGCGTCGCCACGACATTGGGCCCTTGCAGCTGGTCGTGCGCGGGAGGGGCCACCAGGCCGAAACGTTCCGGCGCGACATGGGGATGCTGGAGCTGGACGGTGAAGGTGCGCCCGGCCGAGCGCCGGCCGATCGCCAGGATCAGCGGCACCGAATGGCGGCCACAGCCGATCGCGAGGTCCGGCCAGGGCGGCTCAAGCGGATCGCTGTCCGGTCCGAGGGATACGAGCGGCCAGGGGCAGACTTGCGCCGGCAGCCAGCGCCAGGGCGGCCGCGGCCGGACGCGCTTTACCACCACCTCGCCCAGGCCGACCGCCTCGGCAACGCCCAGCGCCTCGTTCTCCATGCCCGGGCGGCCGTCGGTGACGACCCAGCAGAGCTTCCCCACCATCGTTACGCGTCACTTTCCCTAATCGGCGCCGCCGGCGCGGTGCCGGCGCATCATGGCTTCAATCGGCGCCGCCTCCGCGGTACCGGCGCGTCATGGCCTTAACCGTCGCCGCCTCCGCGGTGCCGGCGCATCATGGCCGCTCCATCGGGGGCGGGCAAGGCAGGGGGGGCGTCCTGATCTTCGGCCCGGCGTCAAGCCGAAAATCCAAGAGGCTTGGCGCGGCATGATCCTTGTAATATTGTTACGCGATGATGGCGTAGGCGGAATTTTCCGCCGCGGCGGGGCGCAAGGAAGCCATGCAACGGGTAAAGCTCGATGATATCGACCGGCGGATTCTGACCGATCTGCAGGACGATGGCCGCATGACCAATGTCGATCTGGCGCGCCGGGCCGGCATCTCCGCGCCGCCGTGCCTGAGGCGGGTGCGGGCGCTGGAGGAAGCGGGGCTGATCCGCGGCTATCATGGCGACCTCAATGCCGAGATGCTGGGTTTCGGGGTCAGCGTCTTCGCCATGGTGGGGCTGGTCAGCCAGGCGGAGAGCGACCTGCTCGCCTTCGAACGAAAGGTGCAGGACTGGCCGCTGGTGCGCGAATGCCACATGCTGGCGGGCGAGGTCGATTTCCTGCTCAAGATCGTCGCGCGCGACTGGGACGCCTATCAGCACTTCCTGACCCGGGATCTGACGGCGGCGCCGAACGTCGCGCATGTCAAGACCTCGCTGGTCATACGCGCCTCCAAGGTGCTGCCGGGCGTGCCGATGGAAGCAGCCGTCATCGGCGCCCAGGCTGCCGAATAGGGCTTTCGCGGCAAACCGCCAGCCGCAGGCTTGCCCGCCGCTATTTATATTCGACGGTGATGATCTCGTATGATTTGGAGCCGCCGGGCGTCGTGACCTCGACCTGCTCGCCGGTGGATTTGCCGATCAGCGCGCGGGCGAGCGGCGAGGTGATGGAGAGCAGGCCGGCCTTGATATCCGCCTCGTCGGTGCCGACGATCTGATAGGTCAGCTCCTCGTCCGTATCCTCGTCGGCGAGGACGATCGTGGCGCCGAACTTGACCTGCTTGCCGTTCAGCCGGCTCACGTCGATCACCTCCGCCCGCCGGAGCTTGTCCTCCAGCTCGAGCACGCGCGATTCGACGAATCCCTGGCGCTCCTTGGCGGCATGGTATTCCGCGTTCTCGGAAAGATCGCCGTGTTCGCGGGCCTCCGATATGGCCCGGATTACCGCCGGCCGTTCCACCGCCTTGAGATGTCGGAGCTCGATCTCGAGACGATCGAAGCCGGCGGCCGTCATGGGAACCTTTTGCATTACCCGCTTTCCACAATCCCTGTCGTCACGACGCCTGCGCTGGACCCTGCTGGCGGGAAAGCGGACCGGCTCTCCCGCCGCCGGCTCTTCCGCCAAGCCGGCTCTTCCGCCAAGATCGCGCATCCGGACAATCGCCCGGAAGGGCCGGTCTTGGCACGAAATCGGCCGCAAGCAACAACCCTCACGCCGTCCGTCCCTTGGCCGGGCGGGCGCTCGGAGCCTATAGAGAATAGGACTGGAGCGGAGCGACTTCAAGACTGCCCGCCCGGAGGGCTGCAATCCCCTGTACCGCCGCCCGCGCGCCGGCCACCGTCGTATAATAGGGGATGCGGTGGACCAGCGCATAGCGGCGCAGCTCGAAACTGTCGCGCATGGCCTGGGTGCCCTCGGTGGTATTGAAGACCAGCGCCACCTGGCCGTTCTTCATGGCGTCGATGATGTGGGGCCGGCCCTCCAGCACCTTGTTGACCAGCGTCACCGCGATGCCGGCCTCGCGCAGATAGGCGGCGGTGCCGGTGGTGGCGATCAGGGCGAAGCCCATGGCGACGAGCTGGCTCGCCGGCACCACCATCGCCGCCTTGTCGCGGTCGCGCACCGAGATGAAGACGGTGCCGGCGTGCGGCAGGAAGGTGCCGCTGGCGATCTGCGACTTGGCGAAGGCGGTATTGAAGTCGTAGTCGATGCCCATGACCTCGCCGGTGGAGCGCATCTCCGGCCCGAGGATGATATCGACGCCGGGAAAGCGGGCGAAGGGGAACACCGCCTCCTTCACCGCGACATGGCGCAGCGGCTTTTCGACCAGGTTGAAGGAGGCCAGGGCTTCGCCGGCCATGACGCGGGCGGCGATCTTGGCGATCTGGCGGCCGGTGGCCTTGGCGACGAAGGGCACGGTGCGGCTGGCGCGCGGATTGACCTCGAGGATATAGATGTCGTCGCCCTTGACGGCATATTGCACGTTCATCAGCCCGACGACGCGAAGCGCGCGCGCGAGCGCCATGGTCTGGGTGCGGATCTCCGCCACCACCTCGGGCTTGAGGCTGTGGGGCGGCAGCGAGCAGGCGGAATCGCCCGATCGGAA
>CALCYJ010000159.1 GCA_937905845.1 uncultured Rhodospirillales bacterium | reverse complement strand
CGCGCCCGCCGCCAAAACCAATGCCGCCGCCAGCGCCTTGCCGGCCTCCTGGAGCCCGGTGGGGGTCATTCGCCCCTCCTCCCGCCACAAGGACCGGCGCCCGGTTGAAGCGCCATGCCGCCATGCGGACTTCTTGCCGGAATGGCCGGCTCATCCGGGTCATCGGGACGCCGGATCTCGCCCCAGGCTTCAGCCCGCTTGAAGAAAGCAATAGCAATCGGCCGCCGGCTCGTCAATAATTATACAACCAGTTGGTTGATAGCGGAGCGCTTCCTTGGCAGACCATCCCGCCGCCCCGGACCGGCACCCGCCCCGGCGCGATGCGGCATCGAGCCGCAAGGCCCTGCTCGATGCCGCGCGGCGGGAATTCGCCGCGCACGGCCTGGCCGGTGCGCGCGTCGATCGGATCGCGGCCGGCGCCGGGGTCAACAAGCAGCTCGTCTATCATTACTTCGGCGGCAAGGACGATCTCTACCGCGAGGTGCTCGAAGGGGTTTACGCCGAGATCCGCACGCTGGAAATGCGCCTCGACCTCGACGGTCTGCCCCCTCAGGCCGCGATCGCGAAGCTTGCCGGTTTTTCCTTCGATTATCTCGCGCGCCATCCCGATTTCATCGCGCTGCTCAATGACGAGAACGCCCAGGGCGCGCGCCACGTCGCCGGATCGACGCGGCTGCCGGAAATGAACTCGCCGCTCGTCGCCGCGATCGATCTGTCGCTCAGGCGCGGCGTGGCGGAGGGCGTCTTCCGCGACCGGGTCGATGCGGTCGAACTCTATATTTCGATTGCCGGCCTCGCCTATTTCTATTTCTCCAACCGCCGCACGCTTTCGAGCATCTTCGGACGCAAGCTTGAAAGCCGGCGCGCCATCGCCTCCTATCGCCGCCACGTCATCGAGCTGGTTCTGAACGGCCTGCGGGTGGCGCCATGACCGAGCCTCTACCGGATAGCGCCAGCGGGGCCGCGAGCAAGCTTGCGGCGGCAAGCGAGGGCGGGCCGCGCCGGCTCACCGGCTTCTGGGTGACGGTCCTGATCCATGTCGGCCTCATCCTCGTCTGGCAGGGCGCAGTCGATATCTGGCACATCCGCTCCTTCATCCTGCCCTCGCCGCTGGCCATGGCGGCGACGCTGACGCGGCCCGAATACCATTGGCTCGCCAATTCCGCCGTCACCGCCGCCGAAATCCTCGGCGGCTACGGGCTTGCCGTCGTTCTCGGCATCGGCCTGGCGCTGCTCTTCACCTGGTCCAGGCTTTTCACCTTTCTGCTCTTTCCGCTCTTCGTCACCCTCAACATGGTGCCGAAAGTGGCGCTCGGGCCGCTGTTCATCGTCTGGTTCAACTACGGCATCGGCTCGAACATCCTCATCGCCTTCGCCATCTGCTTTTTCCCGGTGCTACTCAATACGATCCGGGGCGTGCGCGAGGTCGAGCCGGAACTGCTCGATCTCATCCGCGCCCTCAAGGGGTCGCGCTGGCAGATCTTCGTCAAGATCCAGCTCCCCTCGGCGCTGCCCTATATCTTTTCCGGCATGAAGGTGGCGGCGATCCTGGCGGTGGCCGGCGCGGTGGTGGGCGAATTCATCGCCTCCGACAGCGGCCTCGGCTATCTCATGATCCAGGTGCAGACCGCGCTCGACACGCCCGCCATGTTCATGGCCGTCGTCCTGCTGACCCTGATCGGGGTTCTCGTCTATCTCGCGACCTTGGGGCTCGAATATCTCCTGGTCCCGCGCGACGCCCGGCTGCAATGAAACGTGCCTGAACCGCCTTTGTCCGTCCGTGGAGCCGATGATGCTGCTTGATCCCGCCGCCCTGCCCTCCCGCTTCGAGGATCCCGAAGCGCTCGACGAATTCCTGGCGCGGCCGAGCCAGGCCCTGATCGACGATCTGGCCGCCGTGCCGGGCGACATCCTCATTCTGGGCGTCGCCGGCAAGATGGGCCCGACGCTTGCGCGCCTGGCGCGGAACACGGCGCCGGCGCGGCGCATCGTCGGCGTCGCGCGCTTCAGCGAGGCCGGCCTCAAGGAGCGGCTCGAAAGCTTCGGCATCGAGACCATCGCCTGCGACCTCCTCGATCGCGCGGCGGTCGAGGCGCTGCCGCTTCTGCCCAACGTGATCTTCATGGCCGGCCGCAAGTTCGGCGCCGAGGGCGATCAGGGCCTGACCTGGGCGATGAACGTGCAGGTGCCGGCAACTATCGCCGAGACTTTCCACGCCTCGCGCATCGTCGCCTTCTCGACCGGCAACGTCTATCCGCTGGTGCCGGTGGCAAGCCAGGGCGCCGCCGAGGACACGCCGCTCGGCCCGCGGGGCGAATATGCGCAATCCTGCGTCGGCCGCGAACGGATGTTCGACTATTACTCGCGCCGCTTCGCCACGCCCGGGCGTCTCCTGCGGCTCAATTACGCCATCGATCTGCGCTATGGCGTGCTCTATGACATCGCCGCCAAGGTCTGGTCGGGGACGCCCATCGATATCGAGATGGGGCATGTCAATGTCATCTGGCAGGGCGATGCCAATGCGCAGGCGCTGCGCGCCCTGAAACATTGCACGGCGCCGACCACGCCCCTCAATGTCAGCGGCCCGGAGCAGATTTCGGTGCGCTGGCTGGCGGAAGCCTTCGGCACCCGCCTGGGGCGTCGGCCCGCGATCGTCGGTGCGGCCGCCGATACGGCCTGGCTCACCAACACGACCGAAGCCTCAAGGCTGTTCGGCTATCCGCTCGTCCCGCTTGGCACCATGCTCGACTGGGTGGCGGACTGGGTCGCCCGCGCCATGCCGAGCCTGCACAAGCCCACCCGCTACGAGGCCCGCAATGGCGCCTTCTGACACGCTGCCGGCAACGATTCTCACGACCGAGGATCTGACGGCGGCGCTGCCGCTTTCGGTCGCGGCGGGGTGGAATCAGACCGCGCTCGACTGGCGCGTCTTTCTCGATCACGGGCGCGTCTTCGGCTGCCGCGACGAGCGCCACGGGCTGATCGCGACCGCGGCCTGCCTGCCCTATGACGGCAGCTTCGGCTTCGTTTCCATGGTCCTGGTCGATGCCGCCTGGCGCCATCGTGGGCATGCCACAAGCCTCATGCAGGCTTGCATCGGGGAGCTGGAACGGCAGGGCATGCCGCCGGTGCTCGATGCCACGCCCGAAGGCGCCCCCGTCTATGAGAAGCTCGGGTTCAAGCCCCTGTTCGGCCTGCATCGGCTGGAGGGGGAGGCGCGCGCGGCTAGGGTAGCGGAAGCGGTGGAAGCGGCGTCGGGCGCGGTCCGGCCGTTCCGCGACGCCGACCTCGAGGCCGCGACCGCCCTCGATGCCGCCGCCTTCGGCGCGGCACGGGGATTTCTGCTCGCCGATTTCCTGCGCCGCGACAGGGTAAAGGCCATAGTGTTGGCCGATGGCAGCGGCTTCGCCCTGGCGCGCCCGGGCTTTCGCGCGACCCAGATCGGCCCCGTGGTGGCAAGGCGCGAGAGCGATGCCATCCGCCTGCTCGAAACCCTGCTCGCAAGCCTTGAAGGGCGCGTCTTCCTCGATGTGCCCGACCGCCAGGCGCAGATCGGCGCCTGGGCGGCGGCGCGGGGCTTCCGCCGGCAGCGGCCGTTCACGCGGATGGCCAAGGTAAAGGTAGCGACGGCGGCGGCGGCATCCTTCGGCGAACCCGCCCGGCTCATGGCCGCGGCGGGACCCGAGTTCGGTTGAGGAGGAGAAGAGACCCGACATGCCCTTGAACCGTGCCAATCTGCCCCCGCCGGTAAGCCAGCTTCTCCGTCGCGGCACCGTGATCCCGGCCCACCCGCTCGCCCTCGATCAGCGGCGCCGCTTCGATGAGCGCCGGCAGCGGGCGCTAACGCGCTATTACCTCGATGCCGGGGCCGGCGGCCTGGCGGTTGGCGTGCATACGACGCAATTCGCCATCCGCGAGGCCGGCCTGTTCGAGCCGGTCCTGAGCCTTGCGGCGACCACGGCGGCCGCCTGGACCGACCGGCCCGTCGCCCTGATCGCCGGCCTGTGCGGCCCGACCAGGCAGGCGGTGGCGGAGGCGGCGCTGGCCGTCCGTCACGGCTATCATGCCGGATTGCTCAGCCTGGCCGCGCTCAAGGGCGAGAACGAGGACGCGCTGATCGCCCATTGCGCCGCAATCGCCGCCGAGATCCCGCTGGTCGGCTTCTATCTCCAGCCCGCCGTCGGCGGCCTTACGCTCGGGCCGCGCTTCTGGACGCGCTTTGCCGCCCTCGACAATGTCATCGCCATCAAGGTGGCGCCCTTCAACCGCTACCGCACGCTCGATGTTCTGCGCGGCGTCGTCGAGGCACGGGCCGAGGAGCGCATCACGCTCTATACCGGCAACGATGATCATATCCTGCTCGACCTCGTGACCCCGTTCGCAGTGCGGCGCGAGGGCCGCCTCGTCACCCTGCGCTTCAAGGGCGGCCTGCTCGGCCATTGGTCGGTCTGGACCAGCGGCGCCGTGCGCCTGCTCCAGCGCTGTCACGACGCGGTAGCGGCGGGCCGGGTCGATGCCGAACTGCTGGCGCAGGATGCCCGCATCACCGATTGCAACAGCGCCTTCTTCGATGTCGCCAACGATTTCCGCGGCTGCATCGCCGGCTGTCACGAGGTGCTGCGCCGCCAGGGTCTGCTGGAGGGAACCTGGTGCCTCGATCCGCAGGAAGGCTTGAGCGCCGGCCAGGCGGCGGAAATCGACCGCGTCTATGCCGCCCATGGCGATCTGGCCGACGACGCCTTCGTCGCCGCCCATCTTGAACGCTGGCTGGCATGAGCGGCGCCGGCGACAGGCTCGATCCCGCGCGCGAGCCTTTCATCGCGCTGCGCAACGTGAGCAAGGTCTATCGCTCGCGGGGCCGGGAGGTCCTGGCGGTTTCCGATGTGACGATGAACGTGCAGGAGGGCGATCTCGTCTCCCTCGTCGGGCCGTCGGGCTGCGGCAAATCGACGGTGCTGAAGATCCTGGCCGACCTGCTTCAGGCCGACGGCGGCAGCGTGCGCATCGGCGGCCGGGCGGAAGGCTTCGATCCCGGGCGCGACGTCGGCATGGTGTTCCAGCAGGCGCTGCTGCTGAAATGGCGCACCATCCTCGAAAACGTGATGCTGCCGGCCGAGATCCTGGGCCTGCCGCGCCAGGCGACGCGGGCGCGGGCCCGCGACCTCCTCGCCATGGTGGGGCTCGCGGGCTGCGAGGACAAGCACCCATACGAGCTGTCCGGCGGCATGCAGCAGCGCGCCGCCATCGCCCGCGCCCTCGTCCACGACCCCAAGCTGATCCTGATGGACGAGCCGTTCGGCGCCCTCGACGCGCTGACCCGGGAGCGCATGAATCTCGAAATGCTGCGCATCTGGCAGGCCAGTCGCAAGACCATCGTCTTCGTCACCCATTCCATCCAGGAAGCCGTCTTCCTCGGCTCGCATTGCGCCGTGCTCACCGCCGGCCCGGCCCGCATGGCGGATTTCTTCGCCATCGACCTGCCCAATCCCCGCCATCTCGACATCAAATCGAGCGAGGGCTTCGGCCACATCGCCGGACATATCTACCGCCTGCTCGGCCTGGTGTAAGCGAGCCCGATTCTTCGCCCCGGCGATTCTCCCCCGCCCTGACGATTCTCCCCCGCCCCGAACTGCTTTATAGTCGTGCGGTGAGGCGGGCCGGCGGTGGCCGCGCCCGCGGGAGGCTCGAAGATGGCGGCGCCACGGCTCACCTTGCGCATCGAACTCGGCCCCGGCCGCCAGATCGGACCGGGCAAGATCCGGCTTCTGGAAGCGATCCGCGATAGCGGCTCCATCAGCCGCGGCGGCCAGGCGCTCGGCATGTCCTATCGCCGCGCCTGGCTGCTGGTCGACGATATCAACCGCTGCTTCCGCGAGCCGGCGGTCTTGGCCCAGGCCGGCGGCGCGCGGGGCGGCGGCGCCGCCGTGACGCCCTTCGGCCTGGAACTGATCCGCCATTACCGCGACATCGAGGCGGAAGCCCACGCCGCCACCTTGAGCCGTCTGGAGCATTTACAAGCCGCCCTGCGCACGCTCCGCGCGGCACCCTCCCGCACCACCCAGCCGAAACGGCCGGCGCGGCGCGTCCAGGCGAAAGCGCAATAGTGCAATCCAATTCCCGTCAGACTAATATTCCGCGGCCAAAGGGAGATGAGCCATGATCAACAGCCTGAAATTCTATATCGACGGCGCCTGGGTCGACCCGGTGAGCCCGAGGCCCTTCGACGTCATCAATCCCGCGACCGAGGAGCCGGTGGCGCAGATCAGCCTCGGCGCGAGCGCCGACGTGGACCGGGCGGTGGCGGCGGCGAAGGCGGCCTTCCCCGCCTTCTCGCGCACCAGCCGGGAGGAGCGCCTGGCGCTGCTGGAGAAGATTCTCGCCGCCTACAAGGCGCGCTATGCCGAGATCGCGCAGGCCATCTCGTCCGAGATGGGCGCGCCGGCCTGGCTTGCGACCCGCGCCCAGGCGGCGACCGGGGTTGCGCATCTCATGCAGGTGATGGCGGTGCTCAAGGGCTTCGCCTTCGAGGAGGTGCGGGGCACGACGCTGATCGCCAAGGAGCCGGTCGGCGTCTGCGGCTTCATCACGCCCTGGAACTGGCCGATCAACCAGATCATGTGCAAGGTGGCGCCGGCGCTGGCCGCCGGCTGCACCATGGTGCTGAAGCCGAGCGAAGTGGCGCCCCTCAATGCCATCCTTCTGGCCGAGGTGATGCATGCAGCCGGCGTGCCGAAGGGCGTGTTCAACCTGGTCAATGGCGATGGCGTCGGGGTGGGCGAGGCGATCTCGTCGCATCCCGACATCGACATGGTGTCCTTTACCGGCTCGGCCCGCGCCGGCATCCTGATCGCCAAGGCCGCGGCCGATACGATCAAGCGGGTGCATCAGGAGCTGGGCGGCAAATCGGCCAATATCATTCTCCCCGACGCCGATCTCAAGAAGGCGGTGGCGGGCGGCGTCCAGAGCTGCTTCACCAACAGCGGCCAGTCGTGCAACGCGCCGACCCGCATGTTCGTGCAGGCGGCGCAGCACGATGACGCGGTCGCCATCGCCAAAGCCGCGGCGGAAGCGGTCAAGGTCGGCGATCCGGCGGCGAAGGACACGACCATCGGGCCGGTGGTGAGCGAGGTGCAGTTCAAGAAGATCCAGCGGCTGATCGAAAGCGGCATCGCCGAAGGGGCGACGCTGGTGACCGGCGGGCCGGGACGCCCCGAGGGCTTCAACCGCGGCTATTATGTGCGGCCGACGGTCTTCGCCAATGTCCGCCACGACATGACCATTTCGCGCGAGGAGATCTTCGGCCCCGTTCTCTCCATCCTGCCCTACGAGAGCGAGGAACAGGCCATCGCCATGGCCAACGATACCGTCTATGGCCTCTCGGGCTATGTCCAGTCGGGCGACCTCGACCATGCGCGGCGGGTGGCGGCGCAATTGCGCACCGGCAATGTGCATCTGAACGGCGCCGGCCCGGATTTCGCAGCACCCTTCGGCGGCTATAAACAATCGGGCAACGGGCGCGAATGGGGCGTGTTCGGCTTCGAGGAATTCCTCGAAATCAAGGCGGTGATGGGCTACCAGGCCGCCTGAAGCCGAACGGCCTGGAACCGAACGGCCTGAAACCGAACGGCCTGAAACCGAACGGCCTGATGCGGCACCGCCGGCCGGATGGCGGCCGGCGGTGCCCGATCCAGCCCAGCCTGTCAGCGCGGGCGCTTCTTGCGTTCCCTGAGATCGATGGCGCCCGCCCGCGTGCGCGGATCCTCGCCGGCGGCGAAGATCTGCGTCTTCTGCACCTTCTGCGTGCCGGTGGTCGGCAGGGCTGCGACGAACAGGATCCAGCCCGGCGCCTTGTAATAGGCCAGCCGCTCGTTGCACCAGGCGAAGAGTTCGCCGGCCAGCGCGGCATCGGCCTCGTGCCCCGGCATCGCCACGATGCAGGCCATCACTTCTTCCTCGCGGATCTCGTCGGGCGCCGCCAGCACCGCTACCTGCGCCACCGCTTCATGCGCCTGGAGCACGGCCTCGATCTCGGCCGCGGCGATATTCTCGCCGGCGCGGCGGATGATGTTCTTCTTGCGATCGACGAAATAGAGCATGCCGTCGGCGGCCTGGCGCACCACGTCGCCGCTATGGAACCAGCCGCCGGCCCAGGCTTCCTCCGTCGCCGCCTCGTTCTTGAGATAGCCGGAAAAGAAGCCCCGCCGGGGGTTCGGGCCGGCGGCGCGGACCAGAAGCTCGCCTTCCTGGCCGTGCGGCAGCTCCCATCCGTCCTCATTCACCACCTTGGCCTCGAAGCCACCGAAGGGACGGCCGAAGGCGCGGGTGGCGATCTGACGCGGATCATAGCTGTCGGCGAAAATGCGCCCGGTCTCCGTCATGCCCCAGACCTCGATCAGCGGAAAGCCGAAACGTTCCTCGAAACGGGCATGCAGCTCCGGCTCGACCCCGGCGCCGAGCCCGAAGCGCAGGCGGTGGCAGCGCTCCAGCTCGCTTGTCGGCTGATTGAGCAGGAGCGGCGGCACCACCCCCAGGTAATGCACGATCGTGGCATCACTCGCCACCACGTCCGCCCACCAGCGCGAAGGCGAAAAGCGCTCGGGCAGGACGAGGCAGTTCTGGGTCAGCATGACGCAGACCGCCGTCACCGCCTGGCAGTTCATGTGGAACAGCGGCAAGGGATTGAGGATGCGCTCCTCCCCGGGCCTGATCGCGATCATCCCGCCGAGATCGCGGTACCAGCCGCCGGCGGTGAGGTAATATTCGTTGGTCAGAATGCAGCCCTTGGGCCGGCCGGTGGTCCCCGAGGTATAAAGCAGGCCGCACAACGCCGCCGCCCCTCTCACCACCCGATCCGGCGGCGGGCGCGGGGGTTCGGGGAGGGAGGTGGGAAACGCCGCGCTGTCGATCACGGCGAGCGGCGCTTCCCGCCTGACCGCCACCCGGCGCAGGCGCGCCAGATCCTCTGGCACCGAGACCACGAGATCCGCCTCGGAATGGGTGAGGAGATAGAGCAGCTCGTCGTCGCGATAATCGGGATTGACCGGCACGATGGCGGCGCCGAGCCCGTTCAGCGCGAGGAAATGGAAGAAGAAGTCGGGCCGGTTGCCAAGCTGCAACGCGACCCTCGTCCCCGGACCATAGCCACCGGCGCGATAGAGCGCCTGCAAGGCCAGCACCCGCGCCCTGGTCTCGCCATAGGTATATTCCACGCCGGCCGGATCATAGGCCCGCCCGGGCGCCGGCGGCGCGCAGAGAAAGGCGTTCTCCGGCGCCCTTTCCGCGCTCGCCATGAAGGCTGCGAATACCGTCTCCATCCCACGATCCCCCGAACTTCCTCAAGCCACCCTGCCGAGCCGGAAAAGCCGGCCCGCTTTTCCAGCGATGAGGCCCCTTGGGCGATGATGGCTTGGCCGGGGTAAGCGATCAACCGCCGAAGCGGCCCGACTTCGGAATTCCTTTCGGCGGCAGGCGGCCGGCCTGGGCGCGCCGGCCGAGCCAGGCCGAAACATCGCTCTCGGTGCGGGTGCGATCGCCAACCGCCCAACTCAGCCCTTCGGCGGCGCGGAAGACCTTGGCATCGGCAAGGCCGCCGTCCTTGAAGCGCTGGAGAATGACGCCGCGGCCGCGCGTCATCACCGGCAGTTCCTCCAGGGCGAAGATAAGAAGCTTGCGGTTCGCCCCGAGGGTCGCGACATGATCGCCCTCGGCCGGGATGCAGAGCAGCGCCTCGACATCGCCCGAGACATTGAGCACCTGGCGGCCGGTGCGCTTCTCCGCGATCACCTGATCCTCGTCCACCAGGAAGCCGTGGCCGTCGGTGGCGCAGACCAGGAGCCGGCGCCCGGGCCGATGGACGAAGAGCGCCACGACATCCTCGTCATTGCCAAGATCGAGCAGCAGGCGCAGCGGCTCGCCATGGCCGCGGCCGCGCGGCAGGCGGTCGCAGGCGAGCGTATAGAAGCGGCCGTTGGTGGCGAACAGCACCAGCTTGTCGGTGGTCTCGGCGGTGAGCCAGAAGCGGCCGCGATCGCCGTCCTTGAAGGCGGTCTTGCCGTCGTCGGCGGCATGGCCCTTGACGGCACGGATCCAGCCCTTCTCGGAACAAATGACGGTGACGGGCTCGCGCTCGATCATCGCCTCGATCGGCACTTGCGCCAGCGCCGGCGCCGCTTCGAGCGTGGTGCGGCGGGCACCCGACGATCCGCCCTTCGGACCCACCAGCTTCGCCACCTCGCGGATCTCGGCCGCGATGGCGTCGCGCCGCTTCTTCTCGTCGCCGAGCAGCATCTCGAGCCCGCGCTTCTCCTCACTCAGCCGGTCGTGCTCCTTGCGGATCTCGATTTCCTCCAGGCGCCGCAGGCTACGCAGGCGCATATTGAGGATCGCCTCGGCCTGCACCTCGTTCAGGCCGAAGCGGCGCATCATTTCCGCCTTCGGCTCATCCTCCTCGCGGATGATGCGGATCACTTCGTCGAGGTTGAGATAGGCGATGAGATAGCCGGCCAAGACTTCCAAACGGCGCGCGATCTCACCCAGGCGATGCCGGCTGCGCCGCACCAGCACCTCGAGGCGGTGATCGAGAAAGGCCTGGAGCACCTCGCGCAGGCCCATGACCCGCGGCACCAGCCCGCCATCGAGCACGTTCATGTTGAGGCCGATGCGGTTTTCGAGATCGGTGGTGCGGAACAGGCTTTCCATCAGGTGCGCCGGTTCGACGCCGCGGCTCTTGGGCTCCAGTACGAGGCGCACCACGTCGGTCGATTCGTCGCGCACATCGGCCAGGAGCGGCAGCTTGCGCTCCTGAATCAGCTCAGCGATCTTCTCGATCAGCCGGCTCTTCTGCACCTGATAGGGGATTTCGCCGACCACGATCTGCCAGGTGCCGCGGCCCAGATCCTCTATCGTCCAGCGGGCGCGGAGCCGGAAGCCGCCGCGGCCGGTCTCATAGGCCTGGCGGATGCTCTCGGGCGGCTCGACCAGAATGCCGCCGGTCGGAAAATCCGGCCCCGGCACGTATTGCATCAGCGTCTCGACCCGGGCCGCCGGCGCCTTCAGGAGATGCAGCAGCGCCTCGCACAATTCCGCCGCGTTATGGGGCGGGATCGAGGTCGCCATGCCGACGGCGATGCCCGAGGCGCCGTTCGCCAGCAGATTGGGGAAGGCGGCCGGCAGCACCACCGGCTCTTCCTCCTCGCCGTCGTAGGTGGCGCGGAAATCGACGGTGCCGGCGTCGATATCGCGGAGCAGAAGCTCGGCCACCGCGGTCAGGCGCGCCTCGGTGTAGCGCATGGCGGCGGCATTGTCGCCGTCGATATTGCCGAAATTGCCCTGGCCGTCGACCAGCGGGTAGCGCTGGGCGAAATCCTGCGCCAGGCGCACCATGGCGTCATAGATTGCCTGATCGCCATGGGGATGGAATTTACCCATCACGTCGCCAACGATGCGGGCGCAGCGCTTGAAGCCGGACTTGGGGTCGAGCTTCAACTGGCGCATGGCATAGAGCAGCCGCCGGTGCACCGGCTTCAGCCCGTCGCGCACATCGGGCAGCGACCGCGCCATGATGGTGGACAAGGCATAGGAGAGATAGCGCTCGCTCAAGGCCTCGGCGAGCGGCGTATCGCTGATCGACGGCGGGGGAGGATTCTTCTCGCTCATGGCAGGGGTTTTACACCACCTGGCGGCGCCGGCAAGGGGCCCGGTGGCGGCAGCGCCTCGCCCTCCAGCCAAAGCCGGAGGCGTTCGCGGGCCGGCGGCAGGTGTCCGCCCTGGGCCAGCAGGGCGCGGGCCAGGAAAAAGCCGGTCAGCCGCAGCCCGTCGGCGACGTCGCGCCCGGCGTCATTGGCCGGCGGCGTCCCCCGCCCGGCGGCAAGAAAGGAGGGCAACGGCAGCAGCCGCTCGGCATAGGGACGGCCGGCCTCCGCCGCCACCGCCCGCCCGGTCCTGGGCGAGACATAGGCGAGATCGGCATCCGTGCCGGTCACGGCACAGCGCGTCAGATCGAGCCCGAAACCCAGTTCGGCCAGCAGCCCAAGCTCCCAGCGGACATAAAGGGCGGTCCAGGACGATTCCGAGGCCAGCCCGTCCAGCAGCAGCGCCGAAGCCTCGAACAAAGCCGGATGGGGCGCCCGCTCGGGCAGCGCCGTCGCCAGGAGGGCCGTGAGCGAGGAGAGGGCGGCAAGCCGCGGCGGCTCGTCCATGACCTGCGCCGCCCGGGCTTGCGTCAATTCCAGCCGGAACTGGCCGAGCTGCTCGTCCAGCCGGCCGCGCCAGGCGGCCGCGACCTGATTGCCGGGCTGTAGCACGCCGGCGAGGCGCCGGGAGGCGCCGCCCCGCACCAGGCCGCTGTGGCGCCCGTGCTCGCGGGTGAAAAGGCTGGCGATCGCCGCCGTCTCGCCAAAGCGGCGCACGGTAAGAACGATCGCCTCGTCATGCCATTGCATGGGGCGCCAGCATAATCTCGGCCCGCGGAAATTGCAGCGCCCTCAGCGCGGGAAATCGAGCCCCATCTCGCGATAGCGTTCCGGATCGTCCTGCCAGTCCTTGCGCACCTTGACGAAGAGGAAGAGATGGACGGTGCGCGACAGGACCTGTGCCAGTTCCGCCCGCGCCTCCGCCCCGATCGCCTTGATGGCGCTGCCGCCATGCCCGAGCACGATGGCGCGCTGGCTCTCGCGCGCGACATAGATCACCTGTTGCAGGCGCAGCGAGCCGTCCTTGCGCTCCTCCCAGCTTTCCGTCTCCACCGTCAGCGCGTAGGGCAGCTCCTGATGCAGGCGCAGGAACAGCTTCTCGCGGGTGATCTCGGCCGCCAGCAGCCGCTCGGGCATATCGGCGAGCTGATCTTCGGGATAGAGCCAGGGGCCAGGCTTCAGCCGCAAGGCCAGATCGCGCGCGAGATCCTCGACCCCGTCGCCGTTCAGCGCCTGGACCATGAAGGTGGCGGCGAAGGGGAAGGCGGCGTTGAGTGCGGAGGTAAGCGCCAGAAGGCGGGGCCGCGGCACGGTATCGATCTTGTTCAGCACCAGGATCGCGGCGCGCCCGGCCGCCTTGATCCCGTCGATGATGGCGCGGCTCTGGGCATCGAGGCCGCGGCCGGCATCCACCACCAGCACCAGCAGGTCGGCGTCGGCGGCCGAACTCCAGGCCGCCGCCACCATCGCCTTCTCGAGCCGGCGGTGGGGAACGAAGATGCCGGGCGTATCGAGGAAGACGAGTTCCGCCGCGATCGCCGGCGTGCCGGGCGTGGCGGGCGGCAGGCGGCGGATGGCGATGGCGGTGATGCGGCTGCGCGTCGTCTGCACCTTGGGCGTGACGATCGCGACCTTGGCGCCGACAAGCTGGTTCAGCAGGGTCGATTTGCCGGCATTGGGCGCGCCCAGGATGGCGACATAGCCGCAGCGGCTTTCCTCCGCCTCGGGCCGCGCGTCATCCCTCTCCATGTCCCTCATCCGTATTCCTGACCCGCTCGCTCGGCCGCCGGCACCAGTTTGAGCGCCGCCGTCGCCGCCGCCTGCTCGGCTTCCCGCTTGGAATGGCCGCGGCCAAGGGATTCCGCCTGGCCTGCGACCGCCACCGCGACCGTGAAGACCGGCTCGTGCGGCGGCCCGTCCTGCTGCACCAGGCGATAGTGCGGCGCCGTCAGCCCGCGGCCCTGCGCCCATTCCTGCAACGCCGTCTTGGCGTCCTTGGCGACGCCCGAGGGCGCCTCCACCAGCGCCTCCCAATGCGCCACGATGAAGCGCCGCGCCACTTCGAGCCCGCCGTCGAGATAGAGCGCCGCGATCACCGCCTCGCAGGCATTGGCGAGGATGGCGGGCTTGGCCGCGCCGCCCGTCGCCCGCTCGCTGCGCGACAGCCGCAGCGCCTGGCCGAACGCCAGGCTCTCCGCCACGCGCGCCAGGCTTTCGCGGCGGACCAGCGCATTATAGCGCCGCGCCAGCTCGCCCGCCGCCGCGGCCGGATAGCGGCGGAACAGCAGATCCGCCACCACCACGCCCAGCACCCGGTCGCCCAGGAATTCCAGCCGGTCGTAATCGCCGCCGCCTGGTCGCGCCGGACGCTCGACGCTTGGATGGGTCAGCGCCAGGCGGAGCAGATCGCGATCGGCGAAGGAATGCCCAAGGGCCGCCTCCAGCCGGTCGAGCGGCTCGCTCACGCGCCTCCGCCGACGGGCTTGAAGAAGCGGGCGAAGCGCAGGCTGTCCGGCCACAGCCAGACCTGCCACCAATGCGCCGTGCCGTTGGTGGAGAAGAACAGGATCTCCGCCCGGCCTTCGAGGTTCACCGCCGGGATGAAGCCGACACCGCCATCGCCGGGCGCAATGCGGCTGTCGGAGGAATTGTCGCGGTTGTCGCCCATGGCGAAATAATGGCCCGGCGGCACGTGGAACACTGGCGTATTGTCCAGCTCGGCATCGGAGCGGATCTTGATGATGTGATAGCTCGTGCCGCCCGGCAGCGTCTCGATGAATTGCGGCACCTCGCCGACATCGCCGAAACGGTCGTGATAGAGGAAGTCGCCGATGCGCTGCCGCTGCACCGGCTTGTCGTTGAGATAGAGCAGCCCGTCGCGTACCTGGATCGTGTCGCCCGGCAGGCCGATGATGCGCTTGATATAGTCGGTCTTGTCGTCGCTTGGCAGCTTGAACACCACGACGTCGCCGCGATGGACCGGCCGCGACAGGATCCGCCCCGAGAACAGCGGCAGGCCGAAGGGCAGCGAATACTGGCTGTAGCCGTAGGAATATTTGGCGATGAAAAGATAATCGCCGACCAGAAGCGTCGGCATCATCGACTCGGAAGGAATGTTGAACGGCTCGAAAGCCACCGTGCGCACCGCCAGCGCGATCAGCACGGCAACAAACACCGTCCGCACCGTCTCGCCGATGCCGCCCTTACCCTTGCTTATCATCAAACCATTCGTTTGAATTGGCGTTTATTCCCGAAGCGTGCAGTCGGCCGGCCGTGGAACGTCGTGCGCCATGACAGACGGGGAGGCCGCCGGCCCCGGCATCAAGCCAAGCCGCCGCGCCGCTGTCAAGGACCAAGGGACGATGGCCCTCAGGCGATCAGGCCGAAGGGGCGAGCGCGGGTCGGGCCGCGGCCGGGTCCAAAGACGGCGCCGGCTGCGCCGAGATGATCACGATCGCCTGCGCCTGCGGCAGATCGTCGGTGAGCGAGCGATCGATCTGCGCCACCCTGCCGGGAGGG
>CALCYJ010000158.1 GCA_937905845.1 uncultured Rhodospirillales bacterium | reverse complement strand
CGGGATCGTTCTCGAGGTCGTGCGACAAAGTCGTGATGATGATCTGCGTCTCGCAGCGCCAGCCGTCGGCGAACAGCGGCCGCACCGGGCGGTCGATCAGGCGGGAGACCAGCGTCTCCTTCTCGGTCGGACGGCCTTCGCGCTTGAAATAGCCGCCGGGAATGCGGCCCGCGGCGTAGAACTTTTCCTGGTAGTCGACGGTGAGCGGCAGGAAGTCGACGCCTTCGCGCGGCTGCTTGGCGGCGACGACGGTGGCGAGCACGGTGGTCTCGCCGTAGGTGGCGAGCACGGCGCCGTCGGCCTGACGCGCCATACGGCCGGTCTCAAGAACGAGCTTGCGCCCACCCCAATCGAGTTCAACTCGATGAATATCGAACATAGCGTTTGTCTCTCATGGTTTCGGCCTGCGCCGAAAGCCATGAGCAAGACGGCGAGAGGCTGTCGCGCGAAACCGCGTCGTGCGGCGTGCAACAGCGTCCAGCGATCCTGCCATGGCGTTTCGAGCCTGCCTGGCGCGGGCGACGGCCCCATGCCGTCATCCCGCTATCAAAGTCCGGCGACGCGGTTCGCCGCCGGGGTAAACAGCGGCTGCACATCAATGCAGACGCTTCACGAACGCGCGGGGTCAAATGACATCGCCCTCGCGCGGCAGAAAATCAGCGGCGGATACCGAGCTTCTCGATGAGCGACTTGTAGCTCGCCTCGTTGGTGCGCCGCAGATAGTCGAGCAGCGTCCGGCGCTGGCTCACCATCTTGAGCAAACCGCGCCGCGAATGGTTGTCCTTGGCGTGGGTCTTGAAATGCTCGGTGAGATTGTTGATGCGTTCGGACAGGATCGCCACTTGCACTTCCGGCGATCCGGTATCGCCGGACTTCTTGGCGAACGTCTTGATCACTTCGGCCTTGCGGCCGGCTTCAATCGACATCGGTCATCCTTTCTTGCGGACGGCGCGGCCCACAAGGCCGGCCAGGTTGAACACGCGCTTGGGGACGATCTCGCCATGATCGAGTTCGGCGAGGGCCAGTAACTGGCCTGCCACCGTCACGGCGACCGTGCCGCGAAAATTGGGAGCGTCCCGTCCGCGCAACAAAACGGCTTGGCCTCTGGCGAGCCTCGCCGCATCAGCCCTACTGACGGCCACCGCCGGGATGTCGTCCAGCGCGGTCTCAACGGGCATTAGCGCGTCGGCGAGGCTAGCCTCGCCGGCAGCGGCTCTATGGCATAGAGCCTCCAGATCTTCCAGCAAAATCATGCTTTCGGGGTCGAACGGGCCGACCGCGGTGCGCCGGAGCGCGCTGACATGGCCGTAACAGCCCAGCGCCCGGCCGATATCGCGGGCCAGCGACCGGACATAGGTGCCCTTGCCGCATTCGGCCTCCAGCACGGCGTGGTCGGGGTCGGGGACCTCGACCAGGTCCAGGCGGACGATTTCCACGGGCCGGGGCTGTAATTCGACGGTCTCGCCGTCGCGGGCGAGGTCGTAGGCGCGCTCGCCCTCGATCTTGATGGCCGAATAGCGCGGCGGCACCTGCTGGATGGTGCCGATATAAGCGGGCAGCATGGCCCGGATCGCCTCAGCCGTCGGCCGCTGGTCGCTTTGCGCAACCACCCGGCCTTCGGCGTCGTCGGTATCGCGCTCTTCACCCCAGCGGATGGTGAAGCGGTACAGCTTGCGGCCGTCCATGACGAAGGGGACGGTCTTGGTGGCCTCGCCCATGGCGATCGGCAGCGCGCCGGAGGCGAGCGGGTCGAGGGTGCCGGCATGGCCGCAGCGCTTGGCCGTGAACAGGTGCTTGATGACGCTGACGGCGTGGGTCGAGGTCATGCCGACCGGCTTGTCGAGCACCACCCAGCCGTGGACGTCGCGCTTGTCGCGTTTGAACTGCTTGCGGTGCCTGCGGCCGCCTTGGCCGCCGCGGCTCTCGGCCTCCGCCGGCGGCGATGCCGGCGCGATCGGGTCCGGCGTCTCCACGGCGGCGGCGT
>CALCYJ010000157.1 GCA_937905845.1 uncultured Rhodospirillales bacterium | reverse complement strand
GCAAGGTCACCGACGAGACCAACCGGACCAAATTCTCCATCATCGACGGTTCGCGCTTGCGGCGTGCCGACGACCTCGACATCGCGCCCGACGGCCGCATCTTCTTCAGCGAGGCCACCATCCGCTACGAGATGCATACCTGGCCGGTGGATGCGCTGGAGAGCCGCGGCAACGGGCGCATCGTCTGCTACGACCCGCGCAACGGCTCGACCCGCACCGTCATCCGCAACCTCAAATTCCCGAACGGCATCTGCATGGAGGCCGACGGCCGCTCGTTCCTGTTCGCCGAAACCTGGGGCTGCTGCATCAAGCGCTACTGGTTCGACGGGCCGAAGGACGGCACGGTGGAAACGGTGATCGCCGACCTGCCGGGCTTCCCCGACAATATCAACCGCGCCTCCGATGGAAATTACTGGCTGGCGATGGTGGGGATCCGCTCGCCATCCCTCGATCTCGCGCTGCGCATGCCGGGCTTCCGCCGCCGCATGGCGCGCCGGGTGGCGCCCGACGAATGGCTCTATCCCAATATCAATACCGGCTGCGTGCTCAAGTTCGACGGGGAAGGCCGCATCCTCGATTCACTCTGGGACCTCGGCGGCAAGAACCATCCGATGATCACCTCGATGCGCGAGCACCGCGGCTATCTCTATCTCGGTGGCATCTCCAACAACCGTATCGGCCGCTACCGTATTGCCGGCGCCGACGCCCGTTGGAACGGGGTCGATGCCTATTGGGGAGACGTGTGATGCGGCACCTCCTCACCCGGACCCTCGACCGGTTCATCGGCCGCGCCGCCTCCGCCGTCACCGTGCCGCCGCTCGACGGCGCCTTCCGGCCGAACCGCGCTTTGGAGGAAGCCACCGTCCTCGCCGATGTCGCGGCCCCCGACAATCTTGCCGGCAACGGCGATGGCGCCTTCTTCACCCTGGGAAACCAGGTGGTGCGGCTTGGTACCGAAGGCGCGCCGCCCTCGCCGGTCGCAAGCTTCGATGCCGAGATCACCTGCCTGGCGATGGCACCGGACGGCGCCATGGTGGCGGGGCTTGCCAACGGCAAATTGGTGATCAAGGGCGGCCGGCACGACGGCCTTGTCGTCAAGACGCTCGAAGGCCGGCCCCTCGTCTGCCCGACGGCGCTGGCCTTCAGCAGCCCCGACCGGCTTCTGCTCACCCAGGGTTCCGCCACGAATGCGCCCACCGCCTGGCAGCGCGACCTGATGGAGGGCAATGCCAGCGGCTCGGTCTGGCATCTCGACCTCAAGTCGGGCGCGGCACTCTGCCTGGCCGACGGTCTCGCCTATCCCGCCGGCATCAGCCTGCGCGAAGGCGGCGAGAGCGCGCTCGTCACCGAGGGCTGGCGCCATCGCCTTCTGTCCCTCTCGACCGCCAGCCGGAGCGCGCCGAGCGAAGTCCTGGCCGACCTGCCGGGCTATCCCTCGCGGCTCAGCCCGGCGGATGGCGGCGGCGCCTGGCTCTGCCTCTTCGCGCCGCGGAGCCAGCTCATCGAATTCGTCCTGCGCGAGAAGGTCTATCGCACCCGCATGATGGCGGAGGTGCCACCCGAATATTGGGTGGCGCCGGCCTTGCTGTCGAACCGCAGCTTTCTCGAACCCTTGCAGGGCGGCGGCGTCAAGCAGATGGGGATTCTCAAGCCCTGGGCGCCGACGCGATCCTATGGGCTCGTGGTCCGCCTCGATGCCGACAGCCACCCGGTCACGAGCTATCACAGCCGGGCCGACGGCCGCCGCCACGGGGTCACGAGCGCGCTCGAGATGGCGGGACGGCTGATCGTCACGGCCAAGGGCGGCGACGTGGTGCTGGGCATTGCCCTCGCTTGCGGAAATGAGGGATAGGCCATGGCACCGCTTCTCGAGATGCGCAAGATCACCAAGGAATATCGCGGCGTTCCGGCGGTAAAGGATGTCGATTTCACGCTGGAGAAAGGCGAGATCCACGCGATTCTGGGCGAGAACGGCGCCGGCAAATCGACCCTGACCAAGATCATGGCGGGCGTCGTCGATCCGACCGGCGGAAAGATGCTGCTCGACGGGCAGGAAGTGAGCTTCGAGGGGCCGGGCGCGGCCCTTGCCCAGGGCATCGCCATGGTGTTCCAGGAAACCAGCCTGGTGCCGTCGATGACGGTGGCGCAGAACCTCTATCTCGGCGACGAGAAGATGTTCAACCGCCTGCGCGGCCTCTATATCTCGGCCCAGCAGTTTCTCCAGTCGCTGAATTTCCCCGTCGACCCGACCCTGAATGTCTCGGCGCTGGGCGCGGCGCAGAAGCAGATGGTGGAGATCGCCCGCGCCGTCCGCCAGAACGCCCGCCTCATCATTTTCGACGAGCCGACGGCGGCGCTGACGCCGGAGGAAAAGCACCATTTCTTCGCCCTGATCGGGCGGCTGAAGGATCGCGGCGTCTCCATCGTCTTCATCTCGCACGCACTCGAAGAAGCGCTGATGATCGCCGACCGCATCACCATCCTGCGCGACGGCGAGCATGTCGTGACCGACGCGACGGCCGCCTTCGACCGCGACAAGGTGATCCGCGCCATGGTCGGGCGCACGCTGTCGGACGAGCTTTACGGCAGGCACGGCGTCCGCCGCCTCCGCCCGCCCGGACGCAAGGTCCTGAGCGTGCAGAACCTCTCCATGGCGAATATCGTCCGCAACAATTCCTTCTCGATCTTCGAGGGGCAGATCACCGGCATCTTCGGCCTCATCGGCTCGGGCCGCACCGAGACCGCCAAGATCATCGCCGGCGTGGTGAAGCGCGATTTCTTCCACGGCGGCGAAGTGCGTTTCGAGGGGCGCTCGGTGCGCTACCGCGTGCCGCGGCCGGCGATGCGCGATGGCATTCTCTATGTCACCGAGGACCGCAAGCTCGAAGGTTTCTTCGAGACCATGTCGATTGCCGAGAACCTGCATATCGCCCAGCTCGCCGCCGGCCTCGACAAGAGCGCTCTCGTCAGCATGAAGGAGATGCAGGATCTTGCGCAGCACTGGACCAAGGCGCTCAACGTGCGCGCCATCAACAGCAACGCGCGGGTGATCGAGCTTTCCGGCGGCAATCAGCAGAAGGTGGTGATCGCCAAATCGCTGGCGCAGAAGCCGAAGCTCATCATCTTCGACGAGCCGACCAGGGGCGTCGATGTCGGCGCGATCGCGGAAATCCACCAGCTCATCGACCGGCTGGCCGACGACGGGCTCGCGGTGATGGTGATCTCGTCCTATCTGCCGGAAGTGCTGAACCTCTCCGACCGGATCCTGGTCTGCCGCCAGGGACGCATCGTCGAGGAATTCTCCGCCAACGAGGCGACGGAGGAGAAGATCATGTATGCCGCCGTGCACTAGACCATGGAGAAGGATTCCAGTGCCCTGCCCGGCCACGCGGACTTTTCCGAGCGGCCCGGCGCGGCCCCGGATCCGATCCTTCAGAACCGGGCGGAGGATCCTGTGGGTGTGAAGGAAGCGGCCACGGTATTGCCGAAGATCCGCAACGTTCCCTCCTACCAGGAGGTCTATAACGTCATCGAGGCGGAGATTCTGGCCAAGCGCCTGCGCCCGGGCGATCTCCTGCCAACCGAGGCCGCGCTCGCCGAGACGCTCGGCGTCAACCGTTCGACGGTGCGCGAAGGCATCCGCCTGCTGGAACAGACGGGCCTGGTGATCCGCAAGGCCGGGCGCCGTCTCTATGTGTCGCGGCCGCGCTA
>CALCYJ010000156.1 GCA_937905845.1 uncultured Rhodospirillales bacterium | reverse complement strand
TGCCCAAGGTCCTGAGCGCGGCGGAGGGCGAACGCCTGCTCGCGGCGGCGCGGGCGAAGACGGGGCCGGAGGGTTTGCGCCTGGTCGCGTTGCTCGAACTGCTCTATGCCGCGGGCCTGCGCGTTTCCGAGCTGGTCGGCCTCGCCTCTCCGCCGCTTGCGCGCGACGCCCGCTTCCTGCTCGTCCGCGGCAAGGGCGGGAAGGAGCGGCTCGTCCCCTTGAGCGAGCCGGCGCTGGCGGCGCTGGCGGCCTATGGCACGGTGCGCGGCGCGTTTCTCGGGAAAGGCGCTGCCTCGCCCTGGCTATTTCCCTCGCGCGGCGCCACCGGGCATCTGACCCGCATCCGTTTCGCCCAGCTTCTCAAGGAACTGGCGGCGCAAGCCGGCATTCCGGCGGAGCGCGTCTCGCCCCACGTCCTGCGCCACGCCTTCGCCAGCCATCTCCTGAGCCACGGCGCCGACCTGCGCGCCGTGCAGCAGATGCTGGGTCATGCCGATATCACCACGACGCAGATCTATACGCATGTGCTGGAAGAACGCCTCAAGATTCTGGTGACGCGGCATCATCCCTTGAGCAGGCGTTGAAGGCACGGCTTGACCCGCCTGCCGCATTGCGGCATTGAGAGGCGGCGTGAGGGCGGCGCCCGACCGGGCAGCCTCTCCCTCACCGCCTTCCAGGCGATCGACATGTAAGGATGCGGACATGAGCTTTACCATTCCCGAGCCGGCGCCGGCGCGGCTGAACCGGTCGGAACTGGCGGTTCCGGGCAGCAGTCCCAAATTGTTCGAGAAGGCGGCAAGGGGCCCGGCCGACATCGTCTTCCTCGATCTCGAAGACGCCGTCGCCCCCGACGACAAGCCGCAGGCGCGCAAGAACATCATCGCCGCGCTGCACGAGGTCGATTGGGGCGACAAGACCCTCTCCGTCCGCATCAACGGGCTCGATACGCCCTACATGTACCGCGACGTGATCGATGTGCTGGAGCAGGGGGGCGAGCGGCTCGATCTTCTGATGATCCCGAAGGTCGGCACCGCCGCCGACATCTATGCCCTCGACATGCTGGTGACGCAGATCGAGCAGGCCACGGGCCGGCGCAAGCGCATCGGCTTCGAGATCCTGATCGAGACGGCCTTGGGCATGCAGAACGTGCACGAGATCGCCGCCGCCTCGAAACGCAACGAATCGCTGCATTTCGGCGTCGCGGACTATGCCGCCTCGACCAAGGCGAAAACCACCAATATCGGCGGTCCCAACCGCCTGTACGGCGTGCTGACCGACAAGCCCGAGGGCGAGGGCGCGCGCGACTTCTTCTGGGGCGACATGTGGCATTACGCCACCGCCAGGCTGGTGGTGGCGGCGCGCGCCAACGGATTGCGCCCGGTGGATGGACCCTTCGGCGACTTCTCGGATGGGGAAGGTTTCACCGCGCAGGCCAACCGCGCCGCCGTGCTGGGTTGCGAGGGAAAATGGGCGATCCATCCCTCCCAGGTGCCGCTGGCCAACGACCTCTTCAGCCCGTCTACGGCCGAGGTGGCGCAGGCCCGGCGCATTATCGCCGCCATGGAGGAGGCGCAGGCCTCGGGCCGGGGCGCGGTGGCGCTCGAAGGCAAGCTGCTCGACATCGCCTCGATCCGCCAGGCCAAGGTCATGGTGCAGAAGGCGGAGCAGATTGCCCGCCGCTGAGGACAAGGCATGCCGGTTTGGCGCGATGTCCGGGCCGCGATCCGGGCAGGCTCGGCCCGAGCGCCGGGATTGGCCCATGGGGCGAGCTGTGATAGGTAAGTCGCCATGAAGACCTATCTCGACTTCGAAAAGCCGCTGGCCGAGCTGGAAGGCAAGATACTCGAACTGGAGCATGCGGCGGAGGGCAACGCGGTCAATATCGGCGACGAGCTTGGCCGGCTCAAGGCGAAGGCCGACCAGCTTCTGCGCGCGACCTATTCCAAGCTCACCGCCTGGCAGAAGACGCAGGTGGCCCGGCATCCCGACCGGCCGCATTTCCGCGACTATATCGAGGGCCTGGTCGAGAATTTCATGCCGCTCGCCGGCGACCGCGGCTTTGCCGAGGACAAGGCGATCGTCGGCGGCCTGGGGCGGTTCCGCGGCCGCTCGGTGATGGTGATCGGCCAGGAGAAGGGCCGCAGCACCGAAGGGCGGCTGGAGCATAATTTCGGCATGGCCCGCCCGGAAGGCTATCGCAAGGCGGTGCGGCTGATGCGGCTTGCCGACCGGTTCCGCCTGCCGGTGATCACGCTGGTGGATACGCCCGGCGCCTATCCCGGCATCGATGCCGAAGCGCGCGGCCAGGCCGAGGCCATCGCCCGCTCGATCGACTGCTGCCTCGAGATCAAGGTGCCGCTGGTTTCGGTGATCGTGGGCGAGGGCGGCTCGGGCGGCGCGCTGGCGATCGCGGTCGCCGACCGGGTGCTGATGCTGGAGCACGCGATCTATTCCGTGGCCTCGCCCGAAGCCTGCGCCTCGATCCTCTGGCATGCCGCGGCCAAGGCCCAGGACGCGGCCGAGGCGCTCAAGATCACCGCGCGCGATCTGCTGCAAATCAAGGTGATCGACCGGATCGTGCCCGAGCCGCTCGGCGGCGCGCACCGCGCGGCCAAGGCCTGCATCGCCTCGGTGGGCGATGCGATCGAGGAGGCGTTGAAAGCCCTGTTCGGCATCGAGCCCGGGGCGCTGCGCGAGGCACGGCGGCGCAAGTTTCTCGATATCGGCCGCGTCGGCCTATAGAGCGGTCAAGGGCGGGCGCGGCCGCCGTCAGGCCGCTCGCAGCGCCTTCTCCAGCCGCTGCGCCGCCTGCGCCTCGTCGATTTCCTCCACCGCCGCAAGCTCGCGCGCCAGCCGGTCGAGGGCGGCCTCGTAGATCTGCCGCTCGCTGTAGGACTGGTCGGGCTGGCCGGCATTGCGGTGCAGATCCCGTACCACTTCGGCGATCGAGACCGGATCGCCGGAATTGATCTTGGCCTCGTATTCCTGCGCTCGGCGGCTCCACATGGCGCGCTTGACCCGGGCGCGGCCCTTGAGCGTCGCCAAAGCCGACTTCATCTTCTGCGGTGAAGAGAGGCGCCGCATCCCGACCGATTGCACCTTGGCGATCGGAACGCGCAGGGTCATCTTGTCCTTGTCGAACTCGATGACGAAAAGCTCCAGCTTCGTGCCGGAAATCTCCTGCTTCTCGATGCGCACGATCCGGCCGACGCCATGGGTCGGGTAGACGACATAATCCCGCGGGGAAAACTCGGCTTTCTTCGACATGCTTCCTTCTCTCGGCGCAAACATCCGGACTTGAAGTAAAGACCCGATTCCCGAATAACCGGATCCTGGAGCCCATAACGATCGGAAAAAGCGGGCGCCTTCCCGACGAGAACAGGCATGAAAACAACAAAGCTCAAGAGCATCGACCGGCCGTTCGCCGCACAAGCGGAACCCCGGCGCCACGCTATGCACGGCCGCCTGCGCGCACGCCACAGCGTCAGCCCGAACGAAATTGAAATGCCCGTGACATAAGCCGCTCGCCGGCTATCCGCCAGGAGCCTGAACCGTGCCGCAGGCCCGCCCCGCTCACGAGCGCGAAGCCCGCATCGTCAGCACGTTGAAAACAATACCACAGATTCCGGGCAAATGACAGGATTTGCCGCCCGTTTGTGACAAAATTATTGTCCAGGCCCGCGGCTTCGCCATGCCGGACGGCCGGCGCTCATCTGGAATTATTCCAAATTAAACCCACGCCCTGCCGCCGCTCAGCCCTGCCGGCCGGGGTTTTGACTGAAGAACTGGTCGAACTTGTCGGCGACATCCTTCCAGGTATCGGCATCGGCCGGCGCCTCGCCCTTGCGGGTGATATTGGGCCATTTTCCGGCATATTCGCGGTTGAGCCCGGCCCATTTCTCGACACTGTCGTCGGTATCGGGGACAATGGCCTCGGCTGGGCATTCGGGCTCGCAGACGCCGCAATCGATGCATTCGTCGGGGTGAATGACCAGCATGTTCTCACCTTCGTAGAAGCAGTCCACCGGACAGACTTCGACGCAATCCATGTACTTGCACTTGATGCACGCTTCGGTCACCACGTAGGTCATGCTGCTTCTCCACTCCCGCCGAGTGCGCGGCGTCGCTTGGCCACCGCCCGGAATTTCTCAAGACCCCGCCGAAGCGCTTCCCGCCGGCGCGCGGGAGGCTCCGGTCTGCCGCCGGCACCGGGCTTCCGACCCTTGCCTAGCATTTCGGCCGGGGTGGTTCAACCCCACGTATTTCGTGGACTCTCCTCAGGCCGCGCGGGCACGATGGCAGGGATGAAGACAGAGACAGGGAGATGATTCCCATCCCGGTTGACGGCGGCGTCCTCGCAGCCTTTGCGGCGGTCGTGCTGATCGATGTCGTCCTGTCGGGCGATAATGCGATCGTCATCGGCCTCGCCGTCGCCGGCCTGGAGGAGAAGCGCCGCCGCACCGTGGTCGTGGTCGGCGTCCTGGCGGCGACGATCATGCGGGTCGGTTTCGCGCTGGTCGCCCTGCCGCTGCTGGAGATCATCGGGCTGACGCTCGCCGGCGGCATCCTGCTGCTGTGGGTGGCGTGGAAGATGCTGCGCGAGGCGCGCGGCGGCACTCTTCTCGTACCCCGTTCCAGGCGGCCGGACTCTTCCGCCGGGCCGGTGCAGGCCACGACCCTGCCGGTCGGCAAGAGCGCCCTCAAGGCCCTGACGCAGATCGTGCTGGCGGATCTTTCGATGTCGCTCGACAATGTTCTGGCCGTGGCCGGCGCGGCGCGGGCGCATCCGGTCGTGCTGGCGATCGGCCTGCTCCTGTCAGTGACGCTGATGGCCGTGGCCTCGACCTTCATCGCCCGCCTGCTCGACCGTCACCGCTGGCTGGTCTATGTCGGCCTCGCGGTCGTGGCCACCGTCGCGGCGGACATGATCTGGGCCGGCGGCTGGCAGATCTGGCGGGCGGCGCGCCCCTAATGCGGCAGGGCGGTGCCGGCCAGCAGGCGCTTGGGGTCGAGCGAGATATCGTGCCGCGCCTCGCCGGTGGTGCCAAGTTTGGGGATGGCCTTGCCATCGACGAGAATCTGAAGCCCGCCGAGATTGCCGGTCCAGAGCACCACGCCCGGCTGGTCGGGGACCCGGTAGCGGTCGCCGGGCTTGAGCACGCGGCCGGGGAGCAAGACCTTGCCCTGCGCCTGGACATTGATCCAGCTATTGGCCGTCGCCAGCAGAACCACCCGCACCGGTCCCTGCGTCTGACCGAATACCTGCTGGCCCGGCGTCTCGTCCGCTGCGGAAGCAGAAGAGGTCGCGGCCGGCGCGGCGCCGCCAGACTGGGTGCCGGCAGCCTGGGCGCCGGCCTGGGCGCTATCGGTCATGGCGGCGGAAGGCGCCATCGCCGCGGGCATGGCGCCGGTGGCCGGATTTCCCGCCGCACCCGCTTGCGCCATCGGGTTCGCTGCCGGGGCGCCCGGCGATGTCCCGGCCGCAGCCGGCGATGAGGATTCCGATCCCGGGGCAGGCTGGGCCGGCACATTGGCGGCGGCATCGGGCGATGGCGGCGGCGTGGACGAGGCGGATGCCGGTGCGGATGGCGCCGCCCCCGCCCCCGCGGCCTGGGCTGATGTCTGGGCTGATGTCTGGGCCGGTGTCTGGGCCGATGTCGCGGGCGCAGGTGTCGAGGCAAGGGGAACCGACGTCTCCTTGGCCGTGGCGACGGCGGGCGCCGACGCATCGCCCGAGGGCTGGGTGAGGGGCACGACCACGCCGGGCACGTCGTGGCGATGGACATAGGCCCAGCCGCCATAGATCGCGATGCCGGCAAGCAGCGCGACCGCCACCACGGCGGCGCCCGGCATGCGGGTCTCGGGCGCCGGGACCGGAAAGTTCAGCCGGCTGCTTCCGGGCTCGCCGGCGCTTTCCGCCTTGAAGGCCGCAATGACCGCCGCCTCGTCGAGCCCAAGATATTCGCTATAGGAGCGCAGAAAGCCGATCGCATAGATGCGGCCGGGCAGATCGTCGAAACGCCCCTCCTCGATCGCCAGCAGATAGGGATGGCGGATGCGCAAATGCGCCGCCACATCGGCCAGCGCCTGACCGGCCTGCTCGCGCGTCAGGCACAGCGTGTGACCCACGCCTTCGTAGGGCGGGGGCGGACCGGCATCCTTGTCGTCGCCGGCGCTGCCGCCGCGCGCTTTGCGTTTCTGCTGCGTGTCTTTCGCCATTGGCCTCCGGTCCCGGCCCGCCTGCGGTTCACAAAACCCCATACCGCCTGCGGCCAATTAACCAGAGCCGGACCGCTTCTGCAACGCCTTCCTTGGCAGGGCCGGCCGCATGCGCCGGGGCCGCCCGTCACAAGATGACGCCGCGATCCTTGGCGAAGCTTTGCAGGCGGCCGCGCAGGCTGCGATCGGGCAGCGCCAGAAGCTCGGAGAGATAGGCGGCCAGCGGCGGCACGCTCAGGCTGCGCAGCATCTCCTTGACCGGGCCGATGGCGCCGGCGTGCATGGAAATGCTGCGGAAGCCCAAGCCGATCAGCGCCATCGCTTCGAGCGGGCGCCCCGCCATCTCGCCGCAAAGCGACAGATCGACGCCCGCCGCCTCGCATTGGCCGACCACCCAGCGCAGAAACGACAGCATGGCCGGCGAGAGCAGGTCATAACGGTCGATGAGGCGGGCATTGCCGCGGTCGGAGGCGAAGAGGAACTGCATCAGATCGTTCGAGCCGACCGAGATGAAATCGACCAGCGGCAGGAGGGCCGGGAGCTGCCAGGCCAGCGCCGGGACTTCCAGCATGGTGCCAAGCCGCACGCGGCGCGGCAGCGCCTTACCGCTTTCTTCCATGCGCTGGCGCTCGCGCTCGAAAATATCGCGCGCCTTCGCGAATTCCGCCACTTCCGCCACCATCGGAAACATGACGTTGAGATCGCGGCCGGCGGCGGCCTGAAGGAGGGCGCGGAGCTGGCTGCGCAGCAGCGCCGGCCGGTCGAGCCCGATGCGGATGGCGCGCCAGCCCAGCGCCGGATTTTCCTCCGTCTCGCCGTCGCGCAAATAGGGCAGAAGCTTGTCGCCGCCGACATCGAGCGTGCGGAAGATCACCGGCCGCGCCCCCGCCTGGTCGAGCACGCGGGTATAAAGCTCGGTCTGCACGCCGACGCGGGGGAAGCTCGCGCGCACCATGAATTGCAGCTCGGTGCGATAGAGGCCGATGCCATCGGCGCCCGCCTCTTCGAGATAGGCGAGATCGACCAGCAGGCCGGCGTTGATATTGAGCGAGATGCGCTCGCCGGAAAGCGTCACCGCCGGCTCGTCGCGCAGCGCCGCGTATTTCGCCTGCCGCTCCGCCCGAAGCGCCAGGTTGGCGCGGAACGCCTGCACCACATCGACGCCGGGGCGGATATAGAGATGGCCGTGATCGGCATCCACCACCACGCGGTCGCCGGGTTCGATGCTGGCTACGGCGCCTTCGCAATGGCCGATGACCGGGATGCCGAGCGCGCGGGCGACGATGGCGACGTGAGACGTGGGCGAGCCTTCTTCGAGCACGATGGCGCGCAGCCGCGGCCGCTCGTAGTCGAGCAGTTCGGCCGGCCCCATGGTGCGCGCGAACAGGACGGCAGCGTCGGGCAGCCTTTCGCTTGCCGCCGTCGCGGTGCGGCCCGAGAGATGCAGAAGCAGCCGGTGCGCCAGATCGTCGAAATCGGCCAGCCGCTCGCGAAGATAGGGATCGACGATCGCCTGCATGCGCTGGCGGGTATCGGTCTGCACGCGCTCCACCGCCGCTTCCGCGGTAAGCCCGCTTTCCACCGCCTCGTGCAGGCGGACCAGCCAGCCGCGGTCATGGGCGAACATCTTGTAGGCTTCGAGAATGTCCCGGCTCTCGCCGACCATGGCCTTGTCGAAGGAATCGAGCATGCGATCGACGGCGGCGCGCAGGGCGCGGATGGCCTCTTCCAGCCGGCTCTTCTCGAAGGGAATATCCTCGGCGATGGTCTTCTGCACCAGGATGCGCGGCTCGTGCAGCACCGCGACGCCAAGCGCCACCCCCTCGGCCAGCATGCGGCCTTCCAGGCGCAAGGGCAGCGTCGCATTGCCATCGACCTTGGAGAGTTCGTCGTTGCTGACGATCTGGCCGCTGCCCACCAGCTCCGCCAGCACCATGGCAACGGTTTCGAGCGCCTCCAGCTCCTCGTCGGAATAGCGCCGCCGCGTGCGGTTCTGCACCACCAGGACGCCGATCACCCGGCCGCCGCGCAGGATCGGCACCCCCATCAGGGAATGATAGATCTCCTCGCCCGTCTCCGGCCGGTAGGCGAACTGGGGATGGCTCTGCGCATCGGCCAAATTGAGCGGGCGGGCATGCGCCGCGATATCGCCGACCAGGCCTTCGCCGACCCGCATGCGGGTGACATGCACCGCTTCGGGCTTCAAGCCCTCGGTCGCGAAGAGTTCGAGGATGTCGCCGGCCCGCATCAGATAGACCGAGCAGACTTCCGCCACCATATTGGCGGCGATGACGCGCACGACGGTCGCCAGACGCTGCTCGGGCGCGCCGGTGCCCGCCATCACCTCGCGGAGCCGGCGCAGCAGCATCCTGGGCGAGGTGGCGCCGCGCCCCTCGGCCACTAGAGCCCCGCCCCGCTGCCCCGATGCCGCATCGCACCTGGCCGCCGGCGCGAAAGCCGCCGGCAGGAAGACGAGCAGCGAAGGGCGGTCGCCGCCATGATCTCAGGCCGCGTCCAGCCCGAAGGCGGCATGCAGCGTGCGCACGGCAAGCTCGGTATAATCGGCGGCGATCAGCACGCTCACCTTGATCTCCGAGGTGGAGATCACCTGGATATTGATGTTCTTTCCCGCCAGTGCCTGGAACATGGTGCGCGCGACGCCGGCGTGGCTGCGCATGCCGACGCCGACCACCGAGACCTTGGCCACGTTGCGGTCCGGGCTCAGCCGCGCGAAGCCGATCTCCGCCCGCTTGCTTTCGAGCAGCGCCAGCGCCCGATCGAGGTCGGCGCGGCTGACCGTGAAGGTCACATCGGTCGCCTTGCCGTCGTCGGCGGTATTCTGCACAATCATGTCGACATTGACATTGGCATCGGCCAGCGAGCCGAAAATGGCGGCGGCGACCCCGGGCCGGTCGGCCACTCGCAGAAGGGTGATCTTCGCCTCGTCGGGGGCATAGGTGACGCCGCTCACGATCTGCTTTTCCACGATCTCGTCCTCGTCCACGACCAAAGTCCCGGGCTTGTCCTCGAAACTCGACAGGACTTGCAGCCGAACCCGGTGGTTCATTGCCATTTCAACGGAACGCGTCTGCAGAACCTTGGCTCCAAGGGATGCCAACTCCAGCATCTCCTCGTAGGTGATCCTATCAAGCTTGCGCGCCGCCGTCACGATACGGGGATCGGCGGTATAGACACCGTCGACGTCGGTATAGATATCGCAGCGATCCGCCTTGAGCGCCGCCGCCAGCGCCACCGCCGACGTATCCGAGCCGCCGCGTCCAAGCGTCGTCACCCGGCCGTCGGGCCCAAGCCCCTGGAAACCCGCGACCACCGCCACCTGGCCGGCCTTGAGCCGCTCGATCAGCATCGCGCCGTCGATATCGTCGATGCGCGCCGATCCGTGCACGCCGTCGGTCCGGATCGCGACCTGCCAGCCGAGCCAGGAGCGCGCCGGCACCCCCAGCTCGTGCAGCGCCAGCGCCACGAGGCCGACCGTCACCTGCTCGCCCGCCGCAACGACAGTATCGTATTCTTGAGCATCATGCAGCGGCGCGATCTGGCGGCAGAGATCGACCAGCCGGTTGGTCTCGCCCGCCATGGCCGAGACCACCACGACGACCTCGTGGCCGGCATCGACCTCGCGCTTCACCCGGGTGGCAACATTGCGAATGCGCTCGGCGCCGGCCACCGACGTGCCGCCGAACTTCATGACCAGCCGAGCCATCGTGAATTGGCGCTCCCTGCCGCCCGAGGCCGATACCGGGGCCCCGGTATCGAAGAACCCTAGAGCATACCCCGAAAAAATGGACCGAATTAATCCGCTTAAAAGATAGTCGCTAAAACAATGCCTTAAGAGCGCTGCCGCCCTTATCCGCCCGAAATGGGCCGCGACCGGCCGGTGGCGCTTGCCGCCGAAAAAGCGCGTATACATACTCGATGGCACCGGCCGGCGCAAGCGCCGGCCCGCCCGGAATATCCCGGACCATGAGGAATCCGCCATGCCGGCACAAGCCACCCCGCAGCCCGATCCCACCGGCGCCGCCACGCCCGAACCGCGCGAGGCGTCGGCCAATACGATCGATCCGGCGGAGGTCGCGCGCTTCGATGCGATGGCGGAGGATTGGTGGAATCCGAACGGCCCGTTCCGCCCGCTGCATCAGCTCAACCCGCTGCGCATCGCCTATATCCGCGACCAGATCGCGGCCAGGCTGGGGACCGCGGGGACAGGCGGCGGCGGGGAGCGGATGCGGCCGCTAAAGGGCCTCCGCCTGCTCGATGTCGGCTGCGGCGGCGGCCTCATCTGCGAACCCATGGCCCGGCTCGGTGCGAGCGTGGTGGGGATCGATGCCGCCGCCCGCAACATCGCCGCCGCGGCCCGCCACGCGCAGGCGATGGGGCTTGCCATCGACTATCGCCACCAGCCCGTGGAGACGCTGGCCACGGGAAGCGAGCGGTTCGACGTCATCCTCGCCCTGGAAATCCTCGAACATGTCGCCGATGGCGAGGCCTTCCTTGCCGCCTGCGCCAGCCTTCTGGTCCCAGGCGGCCTTCTCGTTGCGGCGACGCTCAACCGGACGGCCCGGTCCTTTGCCTATGCCATCGTCGGCGCGGAATATCTGCTGCGCTGGCTGCCGCGCGGCACGCACGACTGGCGCCGCTTCATCCGCCCGCACGAGCTGGCCCGCAGCCTGCGCGGCGCCGGCCTCACGCTGGAAACGCTGGACGGCGCCCATTACGATCCCCTGGCCGGACGCTGGTCGCTCAGCCGCGATCTTGGCGTGAATTATATGGCGATCGCGACGCGCCCGGCCGGCGCCTGATCCAGCCGGCGCTTAATACTAGCGGCGAGGCTCAGGCGTCGTCGCGCCGCAGCCAGGGAATGCGGCCGAAGGCGACGCCTTCCTCCAGCATCTCTTCCGCCTGCTCGTCCGTCGCCTCGCCATAGATGTTGCGCTTGGTCGTCTCGCCGTAATGGATCCGCCGCGCTTCCTCGGCAAAGCGGTCGCCGACATAATCGCAGTTCTTCTCCACCTCCTCGCGCACCTGCTTGAGCAGCGTGAGCGTAGCAGCGGCGGCGGCCTTCTGCTCGGTCGAAGACAGATCGCGTCGGGCGGTGATATTGGGCGCCATCAGGGCCTTGGTCACCTTGGTGCTGCCGCAGGCGGGACAGACGACCTTGCCGGCGGCCGCCTGGTTGTCGAAAGCGGCGCTGTCGGGGAACCACGCCTCGAAGACGTGGCTCTTGCGGCACTTGAGGTCGAAGACGATCATGCCTGGCCTGTAGCGATTGCGTCCGGGGTCCGCCCCTTGCGTCCCGGATATGAGCCGATCCCGGGATAGGACCAAAATGCGCCGGGGTCTATTGCAAAATGGTTACGGCACGATACATGGCACGCGGCGCGGCCGCGGGCAAGAGACGAGAGCCGGACACGGTTTTCCCAATTCCGGTGCGCTGCGCCGCAAACCCGAGCCCGCTGCCATGAACCCGCCACCCCCGTCCCCGCCACAGGCCGCCGCACCGCAAGCTTTCGTGGCGCGCTTTGCCGATCAGGTTCCAGCCGGAGGTACTGTGCTGGATGTGGCGGCCGGCGGCGGGCGGCACAGCGCCTTCTTTCTCGACCGCGGCCACCCTGTCACCGCGGTTGATCGCGATGTCTCGGGCCTGGCCTTCCTGGCCGGGCGGCAGGGGTTCGAGATCGTGGCGGCCGATCTGGAAAGCCGGCCCTGGCCCTTTTCGGGGCGCACCTTCGCGGCGGTGGTGGTGGTGAATTATCTGTGGCGGCCGCTGTTTCCGGCGCTGCTCGGGGCGCTGGCGCCGGGCGGCCTGCTGCTCTACGAGACTTTCGCCGCCGGCAACGAGCGCTTCGGCCGGCCGGCCAATCCCGCCTTCCTGCTTCGCCCGGGCGAACTGCTGGCATGGGTGGGGGGCTTACTCGACGTCCTCTCCTTCGAGGAGGGCGAGGAATACGAGCCCAGACCCGCGCAGCGCCAGCGCATCGCGGCACGGCGCCCGGCCTGATCCGCCCGCGCCGCCGGCCCTCCCGCCCCTATTCGGCGGCCAGGGGCAGCGGCGGCGCGATGTCGCGGTCGTGGTCGAGCGAGGGGATCGCGGCGCGCACCTGGGCAACCCGCCCGGGATCGATCTCCGCCACGACGATCCCCGTTGCCTCGCCGCCGTCGGCCAGAACCTCGCCCCAGGGATCGACGATCAGCGAATGACCATAGGTCCTGCGGCCGCCGGCATGTTCCCCGGTCTGTGCCGGCGCGAAGACGTAGCATCCGGTCTCGATGGCGCGGGCGCGCAGCAGGACGTGCCAATGGGCCTGCCCGGTCTTCTGGGTGAAGGCGGACGGGATGCTGAGGAAGCTCGCCCCCGCCTTGGCCAGGGTCCGGTAGAGATAGGGGAAGCGCAGGTCGTAGCAGACGCTCATGCCAAGAATGCCCCAGGGCAGCGCCGCCAGCCGCGCCACGCTCCCCGGGCGGAAACGGTGGGATTCGCGGTAGCTTTCGCCGCCTTCGAGCGTCACGTCGAACATGTGGATCTTGTCGTAGGAAGCGGCGATCCCCCCTTCGGGATCGAGCAGGTAGGAGCGGTTGGCGATGCGCGCCTCGTCCGGGATCTTCACGCCGAGCGAGCCGATGAGCAGCCAGGCGCCGACCTCGGCTGCCAGGGCGCGATAGGCGAGAAGGGCCGGATGGCTTTCCTCGGGCGCCGCCGCCGCCAGGGTCTGCTCGCTCCGCGCCGCCATGATGCCGGTATTCTCGGGCGTGGCGATCAGCTCGGCGCCGGCCCCCCGCGCGGCGCGGATCAGGGTGGAGACGGCGGCGATATTGGCCTCAGGGTCCGCGCTCGCATTCATCTGCACGCAGGCCAGCTTGAAACGCATGAAAGCCTCCCTTGCCGCGATTTGAGGACGCGAAATCCGGTCCGGGCCTGAACTCAGGCCGCGCCCAACAGCCGGTCCAGCTCGCCCGCCTGATCCAGCGCATAGAGATCGTCGCAGCCGCCGATATGGCGGCCGCCGATGAAGATCTGCGGCACCGTGGTCCGGCCCGCCGCGCGCGCCGTCATTTCCCGCCGCTGCACCGCATCCATGCCGACATCGATTTCGGTATAGGCGACGCCCTTCTCCTCCAGGAGCTGCTTGGCGCGGTAGCAATAGGGGCACATCATGGTCGTATAGAGCACGACGTCGGTCATTCGATTTCTCTTAAGGCGGTGGTGGCGGAACCCGGCAATGGCGCCGGCGTATCGGCGCCCATTATAGGCGATCGGACTCGGGCCGTACAACACGGGCCAGGGTGAGGACATCGACACCGCCGGCACCGGCGGCGAGCAGGCACCGGGCGCAGGCCTCGACCGTCGCCCCCGTCGTCAGCACATCGTCGATCAGCAGCACCCGCAGGCCGGCAAGCCTGGGTCCTTGCCCCGGCGCCACCCCGAAGGCGCCGCGGACATTGCGCCGGCGCTCCCGTGCATCGAGGCCGCCCTGGCTCGGCGTCGCCCGCAGGCGCCGCAGAAGATCGGGGGCATAAGGCACGCCGCTGATCCGCGCCAGGCGCCGCGCCAGCAGCGCCGACTGGTTGTAGCGCCGCGACAGCAGGCGCCAGCGATGCAGCGGCACCGGCACGAGGAGATCGGCCTCGCGCAGCAATTCGGCTCCCGCCCGCGCCATCCAACCGCCGAAAGCGCCGGCCGATTCCGTGCGGTCGCCATGCTTGAAGCCCAGGATCAGCCCGCGGCTCGCGTCATCGTAGCGCAGGACGGCGCGCGCCCGGCCGTAAGAGGGCGGGCGGCGCAGGCAGGCGATGCAGCGGGCGGCGGAACCGAGATGAAAATCGAACGGCCGGCCGCAGCCTTCGCACAGCGGGGGCCCGAGAAAATCCACCTCGCGCCAGCACTCGGCGCACAGCCGCCCCGGCACATCGACCGCGGCGCGGCAGCGCAGGCATTGCGGCGGCAGCAGCAGATCGAGCAGCCCGCGCCCGCCCCGCCGCAAGGCCCGCGCCGGACGCCGCCACCCTTGCCCCCCGACCGCCGCCGGCCCTTCTCCTGGCCCAGGCCCCAAATCCACCATCGCTCCCGCCGCCCCGCCCAGCGCCATCCGCCCCCGAGCCCAGACGCTAGCGCAATTCCCGTGCTGGCGAAAACGGTCTAATGTGGTCGGTCGGGCCTTCAGGGATTTGAGGAGCCGGGAGAGTGTCGGGATTATCGCAAGCTTTCACGCCACTATTCGACAAAGCCGCGCTCGGCGCGCATCGTGCCCGCGCCGCGGCCGGCCTGGGCCGGCATGATTTCCTCTTCCGCGAGGCGGCCGACCGGCTGGCCGACCGGCTGCTGGATTGCAAGCGGCGGTTTCCGCTCGCGCTCGATCTCTCCAGCCGCGGCGGCATCCTGGCCCAGGTCCTGGACGGGCGTGGCGGCATCGAGCTTCTGGTCGAAAGCGACGCGGCCCCGCCTTTGGCCACGCGTCCAGGTGGCTTGCGCGTTATCGCCGACGACGAGCTTCTGCCCTTCGCGCCGCATTCCTTCGATCTCGCGCTGAGCGTGCTCGGCCTGCACTGGGTGAACGATCTGCCGGGAACGCTGCTCCAGATGCGCCGGGTGCTGAAGCCGGACGGGCTGCTGCTGGTCTCGCTGCTCGGCGGCGAGACATTGACCGAGTTGCGCCAGGTTCTGCTCGCGGCCGAGGCCGAGATCGAAGGCGGCGCCAGCCCGCGCGTGTCGCCCTTCGCCCGCCTGGTGGATGCCGCGGCCCTGCTGCAACGGGCGGGCTTCGCCCTGCCGGTCGCCGATACCGAGCGCATCATCGTCACCTATCCGGACGCACTGGCGCTGATGCGCGATCTGCGCGGCATGGGCGAGAGCAACGCTCAAGCCGACCGGCGCAAGAATTTCACCCGCCGCGCCACGCTGCTCCGCGCCGCATCCCTCTATCAGGAACGTTTCGCCGAGGCGACGGGCCGCATCCGGGCGACCTTCGAAATCCTCACCCTGACCGGCTGGTCGCCGCATGAGAGCCAGCCCAAGCCCTTGAAACGGGGCAGCGCCCAGGTCTCGCTCGCGGCGGCGCTGACCTCGGCGGGCGGCCCGGGTGATGCCGGCGGCGCCGGCACGCCCTGAAACCCATGAGCATGAGCACGAACATCGCCCTGGCTCTCGGCATCGTGGTGTTCGGCCTCTGGCTCAGCCTGCTCGTGACCCGCCGCGGCTTCGGCCGCCATTGGCGGGAACCGCCGCTTCTGCCGCTGGCCGACCTGCCGATGGTCGTGGCCGTGCTGCCCGCACCCGGCCGGGCGGGAATGAGGGACATCCAGGCGGCCGCGCGCTCGCTCCTGGCGCAGGATTATCCAGGCCTCCTGAAGCTTCTCATCGTCGCCGAGCCCGGGGACGGCGGCGCGGCGCCGACCCTTGATCCCGCCCTGGCCCTCGCCGACGATGCCGAGCGGGCGAGCCTCCTGCCGGTGGCGCCGCGCCCGGAAGGATGGAGCGCGGAGGCCTGGGCCCTGCGCCGGGGCTTGGCCTCCCTTGCCCGCCTGGCACCGGAGGCGCGCTATATCCTCTTCGCCGCGCCCGATATCATCCATGAGAGCGATGCGATCGCGCGGCTGGTGGCGCGGGCGGAGGTGGAGCGGCTCGATCTCATCTCCCTCAAGGTGCGCCGCCGCCGCCACTCGGCGGCCGAACGGGCGCTGGTCCCCGCCCTGCTGTTCTTCTTCCGCCTGCGCTATCCTTTCGCCCAGGTCAATGATCCGGCCTCGCCGGTCGCCGCGGCCGGCGAAAGCCTGCTGGTCCGCCTCTCATCGCTGCGGCGGATCGGCGGCCTTGCCGCCCTGGGCCGCGACCCGATCGATCCTTGCGCTTTCGCCCGGGCGCTCAAGCTCCACGGGCCGATCCGTCTCGATATGGCGCAGACGAGCACGAGCCTTGCCGGCCGGGCGGGCTTTGGCGACTTCTGGCGGGAGATTTCGCATACCGCCTATGCCGAGCTTGGCCGCTCACCCCGGCGCCTGGTCACGGAGGTCGCCGGCATGAGCCTGGCCTTCCTGCTGCCGCCGGCGCTGACCCTCTTCGCCGCGGGGCCGGCCGCGATGCTGGGGCTGGCCGGCTGGGTGGCGCTCGCCGTCGCCTTCCTTCCGACCTTGCGCTATTATCGGGCCTCGGCGCTATGGGCGCCGCTGCTGCCGGCGATGGCGGCCTTCTATCTCGGGGCGATGATCGGCTCGGCCTGCCGGCACGACCGCAATCGCGGCCACACGCGGGACGGCAGCGGCCGCGACACATCTCACCTCGGCGAGGACGGCGCGGGCGGCGCGGTCCGGCACGGCCGCCCGTGAATCGCCGCCAATACCTGTCACCGGAGCAATCGGGCCGGATAAGATCATGAGCAAAGCCTTCACCCGGGAAGACGATGGCGAGGAAGAAGAGGCCGAGCGGCCGGCCTCGCCCGTGTCGGGAGCCCGGAACTACATCACGCCGGCCGGCCTCAAGGGCTTGCAGGACGAGCTTCGCCAGTTGCGCCGCGTCGAGCGCCCGAAGATCGTCGAGATCGTGTCCTGGGCCGCGGGCAACGGCGATCGCTCGGAGAACGGCGATTACCTCTATGGCAAGCGGCGGCTGCGGGAGATCGACCGGCGGATCCGCTTCCTGCTGAAACGGCTGGAAATCGCCGAAGTGGTCGATCCGTCCCTACAGAAGAACCGCGCCCAGGTGTTCTTCGGCGCCACCGTCACCTATCTCAAGGGCGATGAGGCGGCGCGGACGGTCCGGATCGTCGGCACGGATGAGGCCGATCTTGCCCGCGGCGAGGTGAGCTGGGTGTCGCCCATTGCCCGCGCGCTGCTGAAGGCGGCCAAGGGCGATGTCGTGGAACTCCGCACCCCCGGCGGCATCGTGCCGATCGAAGTGATCGACATTGCCTATTGAGGCGAGCGCCGCCTGAGGCTCGTCAAATGTCGCCAACCCCTCACACCTCGCCAACCCCTCACACGTCCAGATTGACGACGTTGAGCGCGTTGGCCTGGATGAAGTCGCGCCGGGGCTCGACGACATCGCCCATGAGGGTGGAGAAGACCTCGTCGGCGGCATCCGCCTGCCCGACCCTCACCTGAAGCAGCGAGCGGGCGTCGCGGTCCAGCGTGGTTTCCCAGAGCTGGTTGGGGTTCATCTCGCCCAGGCCCTTGTAGCGCTGCATGGTGAGCCCTTTGCGCCCGAGCGCGAAAACGATCTCCAGAAGATCCATCGGACCATGCACCGGCCGCTCGACCTCCTTGCGGCGGAAGCGGAGCGGCTGGTCATAGACCTGGCGCAAGGCCGGTGCCATGCGGTCGAGCTTGCGCGCCTCGGTCGAGCGCAGCAGCGCCATGTCGATGACATGGCGTTCGGCGACGCCGCGGATCGCGCGGGCGAGAATGAGGCCGCCGTCCGGCCCG
>CALCYJ010000155.1 GCA_937905845.1 uncultured Rhodospirillales bacterium | reverse complement strand
TCCTCGGCGCCATGCAGGTGGCGGAGAACGGCGATCTCGCCAACTGGATGATCCCGGGCAAGATGGTCAAGGGCATGGGCGGCGCGATGGACCTGGTCGCCGGCGTGAAGAAGGTCGTCGTCCTGATGGAACATACGGCGAAGGACCAGTCGAAACTGTTGCAGCGCTGCGATCTGCCGCTGACCGGCGCCCGCGTGGTGAATTTGGTCATCACCGATCTCGGCGTCTTCGCCATCGACAACAAGGGCGATCAGGGCGTGAGCGTGGCCGAACTGGCGCCGGAGGTGACGCTGGACGAGGTCAAGGCCAAGACCCAGGCGAAAGTCCGGGCCGTAGCCAAGCTCATCGCGCACAAGCGCTGAAGCGGGGCTTGGAACCGGGGCGAGGAGGGGCTAAGCCTCTCCGCGACCCGGGCTTTGGCGCAGGCCGCCGTAGGTTGCCCAGGGGGTCGCGACGAGATAGCCGAGATCGACCGGCAAATTGACGCCGGTGATGCCGGAGGCGAGATCGGAGGCGAGGAAGCCCACGGCGGCGGCGATCTCCTCGGGCGTGACCAGCCGCCCCATCGCGCTGCCGCCGCTAAGCCTGGTTTCCTGAAGCGCGCCCGACGCCATGCCGCGGGTCAAGGCCGGGGTGCGGGTGAAGCCCGGCGACACCGCATTGACCCGGACCCCGGATGGACCCCATTCCGCCGCCAGGCATTCGGTCAGGCTGATCACGCCGGCCTTGGCCGGGCCGTAGGAATGCAGCGGGCCCGAGCGCATGCCGGCGACGGAGGCGATATTGACGATGGCACCGCTGCCCTGCGCCGCCATGCGGGTGCCGAGCGAAGCGCAGCAGACATAGGTGCCGCGCAGATCGATCCGCGCGACGCTGTCCCATTCGCGCAGCGACAATTTGCTCGGCGGCAGCATCCGTTGCAGGATGCCGGCGCTATTGACCAGAACGGCGATCGGACCCTGTTTGGACCAGGCCTGGGCAATGGCGCGTTCCACCTGTTCTTCCTCGCCGACATCGAGCGTCAGGGCTTCGCCGCCGATATCGGCCGCAACGCGCGCGGCCGCTTCCGCATTCACGTCGGCGACGATCACAGGGCTGCCGCGCGCGGCGAGGAAACGGGCGCAGGCCTCGCCGATGCCGCTGCCGCCGCCGGTGACGAAGGCGATCCGCCCGGAAAAATCGAGATCCATCTTCCCTCTCCTCAACGATGGTCCGCACGTCCGCTTCAGACGTGGAGATGCGCCAGGATCGCGTCCCGCCCGATCTCCGCGCGCGGGCCGGCCAGCACGCTTTTGCCCTGGTCCATGACGAGATAGCGGTCGGCGATCCGTTCGGCGAAGGCCAGGTTCTGCTCGACGACGATGAAGGCGACGCCCTTCGCCTTGCGCTCGGCGATCAGTTCCGCCATGTGCAGGATGTTCTCCCACTGCACGCCTTCGCTGGGCTCGTCCAGCAGCACGACGCGCTCCTCCTCGCTCAGGCCGCGGACGATCGAGAGGATCTTCTTTTCGCCGCCGGAAAGCGTGCCGGCATGCTGGTTCAAACGCCGCTCGAGAATCGGAAAGCGCGCGAAATAGGGCGCGAAAGCCGCCAGAGTGCGGTCGTGCCGCATGAGGGTGAGATTGTCGCGGACGCTCAAATCGTCGAAGACCGGACGTTCCTGCGGGCAATAGGTGATGCCGCGGCGCCGGCGCGCCGGCGGGTCGAGCCGGTCGAGCGGCCGGCCGTCGAGCAGGACCCGCCCGGCGAGACAGGGGATATAGCCGAGCAGAAGCTTCATCAGCGTGCTTTTGCCGACGCCATTGCGCCCAAGAACGCACAAGACTTCGCCGGGTGCCGCCATCCCGCTCAAGCCGCGCACGACCGTGGCGCTGCCATAGCCGCCTTCGACCGCCTCGAAGACCAGTCCCGGCGCCGGCGCCGGATCTTGGGCCGCGGGTGCCGGCGCGCTCCGTTGCCCGGTCATTTCTCGCTCCCGACATAGACGGCGCGGACGGCCGGGTCGGCCTGGATCTCGGCGACGCTGCCTTCCGCCAGCAAGGTGCCGTTGTGCAGCACATAGACCGTCGCCGCCAGCGCCTTGACCAGGCTCATGTCATGCTCGATGACGACGATGGCGCTGCCCAGGCGGGGCGCTGCCCAGCGGATGACGTCGATCACCCCTTGCGTTTCTTCCGGCGACAGGCCGGCGCAGGGCTCGTCGAGCAGCAGCACGCGGGGCTCGGTCAGAAGCGCCATGGCCAGTTCGAGGATCTGCCGTTCCCCGTGCGAGAGTTCCGCCGCGCGGCGGTCCGCCTCGGCCAGGAAGGGATAGCGCTCGCACAATTCCTCCAGCATCGGGCTGGTCCACCGCCGCAGGCGCGGCCGCAGCAGGTCCAGCCACGACGCCCGGCCGCTCCACAGCGCGATGCCGAGATTGTCGGCGATGGCAAGATCGGGGAAGACGCTCGGGATCTGGAACTTCCGCCCGACGCCGCGGCGCACGATGCGGTGCGGCGCCATCCCGCTCACCATCACACCGTCGAGGACGACCTGTCCGCGCCGGGCCGCAAGCTCGCCGGTCAGCAGGTTGAAGGTCGAAGTCTTGCCGGCGCCGTTCGGGCCGATGATGCAGGAAATGCCCGATTGCCGGATCGCGAACGACAGCCGGTCGAGGATGGCGACCTCGCCGATGCCGGCGCTGACGTCGCGGATTTCGAGCTGCGCGCCGCCGGCCTCGAGCGTGCGCGCCGGCGCCATGATCTTCGGCCGCGCCGCGCCGCCGCCCATGAGCTTTCGCGCCAGGTGCGATGAGGCGGTGAGGCGGGTGGCCGCCCGCGCGATGGCACCGGCCAGCCCGTCGGGCATCGCCAGCACGACGAAAATGAAGAAGGCCGCCATCAGCACTTCCCAGAACGGGATCGTGTCGCGGAGCTGCGTCGTGAGCGCGCCCACGATCAGCGTGCCGAGCACGGGGCCGAGCAGGGTGCCGCGGCCGCCGACGGCGACCCAGATGACGAGATTGGCCGACAGGATGAAGCCGGTGAGCTGCGGCGAGACGAGTCCCTGCTGCGGCGCATAGAGGACACCGCCGATGCCGGCGACCAGGCCGCTGACGCCGAAGGCGATCGCCTTCAGCCGGTTGGTATCAAAGCCGAAGAGGGCGACGCGCCGCTCGTTCTCCGCAAGCGCCCGCCACAGGATGCCGATGGGGGCGTCATAGAGCCAGCCGCAGAGGCCGAGCACGAGGATGAGCGCCACGGCCGCGACGTAATAGCTCGCGGTATAGCTCTCGATGCCGGGGAGGCCCGGAATGCCCTTGAGGCCGTTGAACCCGCCGGTGACGGTGCTCCAGTTGTTGGCGATCTGGAAGGTCAGGAGCGACAGGGCGAGCGTGATCATCGAGAAATAGGCGCCGCTCTCGCCGATGCCGCGGAAGACCAACGCCGCGATCAGATAGGCGAGCAGGCCAGACGCCGCCGCCGCGAGCGGCAGGAAGATCAGCGCCGTGGCACTGCCATCGCAGGCGATGAGGGCGAGGCCCGAGAGATAGGCGGCGATGCCGAAGAACATCGCCTGGCCGAGCGGCAGGAACCCGGCCCTGCCCCAGCAGGCGCCGATCCCCACCGCCGCCGCCGCATAGAGGAAATAGAGGCCGAACTGGTAGATCCAGTAATCGCCGACGACGAGCGGCAGCAGCAGGATGGCCAGAATGCCGAGGCTAGTTGTGCGCAAAGATGCCTCGCGGCCTGAGCCAGAGGAAGAGGATCGCCACCACCAGAACGGTGAAATAGCCGTAGGTGCCGTCGATCAGGGCCGAGACGACGCTGTCGAGGCCGCCGATCGCGCCGGCGCCGGCCAGCACGCCGAGCACGCTGCCAAGCCCACCCACCACCAGGACGAAGAAGGCCCGGAGCACGTAGTCCAGTCCCATGAAGGGCTGCACCGGCACCAGCGGCGCCACCATCACCCCGCCCAGCCCGGCGAGGATGGTGCCGGCGATGAAGGTTCCCGCCGCCAGCCGCTTCACGGCGATGCCCTGGGCCTGCGCCAGATCGGCATTGCCCACCATGGCGCGAATGCGCATGCCGGTGCGGCTGCTGCCATACCACAGGAACAGCGCCGCCAGGACCAGGATGCTGACGGCGATCAATACCAGCCGGTAGCTCGGATAATCGACGCCGAGGAAATGCCAGGTGCCGGCAAGCGGCAGGCGCACGCTGCGGAAGCCCAGGCCGAAGATCGCCTCGGCGGTCTTGCGCAGCAGCAGGCTCAGACCCCAGGTCGCGACCAGCGTATCGAAGGGGCGGTGATAGAGCGGTCGGATCAACACCCGTTCCACCACCAGCCCGAGCAGGCCGCAGACCACGAGCGCGAGCGGCACGGCAAGCAGAAACGGCAGGCCGTCCGCCGTCACCGCCCAGGCGCAATAGGCCCCGACCATGACGAATTCGCCATGGGCGATATTGAGCACGCCGAGCAGGCCGAAGATCACCGCCAGGCCCAGCACCAGAACGGCGAGCGTCGTCACGCCGTAAAGGACATTGATCGCCTGGATCAGGAAAATCGGACTCATCTGCGGCAAGCTCCGGCTAAAGCATCAGCGGACGCAATAGATCCGATGATGCTTCGGCTCGTTGTTTCAACACCGGTTCCGGATCGGCGGATCCGCTTTTCCGGCATAGGCTCTGGAACCCTTTCCCCGGCGCAAATCCGGTCGAAGGGTTCCAGCCTGTCATGCGGAATGTCGCGACGATCACACTTTGCAGGTGGTGCCGCTCTTCATGTTCTTGAAGGTCGCGACGATGTTGAACTGGCCGCCGTTGCAATTGGCGAGATACATGTTCTTGTCCACCTGGCGTCCGTGCATGGTGACGGGGCCGGCGGCGGCTTCGAAACGCACGCCTTCGGAGGCGGCCATGCATTTGCGTGCGTTGGTGCCGTGGGCCTTCTCCACCAGCGCCTTGGCGAAATTGACGCCGGCATAGCTGTCGACGCCGATGGTGCCAAGCTGCGGCGCGTTGGCGCCGAACATCGCGGTATAAGCGGCCTTGAAGGCGTTGTTGGCCGGATTGTCGATTGCGGCGAAATAGGCCATGCAGGAATAGAGATTGTTGCTGCTCTCCGCGCCGATGCCCTTGAGCGTGTTCTCTTCCAGCAGCATCGACAGGCGGGCGATGGACTTGTCGAGCCCGAAGCCGGCGAAGGTCCGGTTGAAATTCACGTTGTCGGCCCCGACCAGGGTGATCAGCACCACGTCGGGGTTCACCCCCTTGATGCGCGTCACCGATTGTTCGAACTTGTTGGGCGCGCCGAAGGGGACATATTCCTCGCCCACCACCTTGCCGCCGACGGCGGCGATATATTTCTTCGCCGCCTCGTTGGTCTTACGCGGCGAGACGTAATCGTCGCCGATGAGATAGAAGGTTTTGGCGTGCTTGTTCCGGGCCAGCCACGTGACCGAAGGCTCCACCTGCTGCGCCGGCGTCTCGCCCAGGCAATAGACGTTGAAGTCGCACTCGCCGCCCTGATAGACCGGCGTATAGACGTAGGGGATCTTGCCCTTGAAGGTCGAGACCAGGGCTTCCATGGTGGCGCTGTCGTGCGATCCGATGGCGAGATCGATCCCGTCCTGCAACATCAGCCGGACCGCGGATTTGGCGGTGTCCGCCGGCGGGCCGCCGGCATCGGCGATGAACAGCTTGATCTGCCGGCCGAGGATGCCGCCCTTCTTGTTGGCTTCGTCGGCCGCGAGCGTCGCGCAGGCGCGGCCGGTCGGCCCGAACAGCGAGGCCGGGCCGCTCAGCGGGATGAACAGGCCGATCTTGAATTCCCCAGCCGCCGCCGCTGCCCGGCCGATCAGCCCGGGCGCGAGGCTGAGTGCCGCGCCGCCCATCGCGGTGCCGAGCAAGGTGCGGCGGGTAATTGCGAGTTTGCCTTCTGTCATGATGTCCTCCCAGACTTTTATGATTGAACGGATGATCGAGCGGATGGTCAAACGGAATTCAGGATCGGATGGCCGCCGCCTCCGTCGCATCGGCGGCGAGCTTGGGTGCCGGGATCGGCGGCAGGATGGCTTCCGCGGCCAGGCCGATGGCAAGCAGATCGCGGTCATGGCCGGCCGGCGCGTCGAACTCGATGCCGACCGGCAGGCCGGACGCGGTCAGGCCGGCGGGCAGGGTCAGGCCGGGAATGCCGGCGAGGCTGCCCGGGCCGGTATTGCGGATGAAGGTGACAAAGATCGGCGCGTCGCGGCCGTTGAGCGATACGGTCTCGTCCTGGCCAAGCGGCACGGCCGGTAGAGGCGTGGTCGGAAAGACGACGGCTGAGACGTCGCGGCTGCGGAAATAGTCGCGATAGGCGGCTTGCAGCGCGGGGCGGTGGCGCGTCATCGCCGCGTGATAGGCGTCGTCGGGCATGCGGCCGGCGCCGAGCTGGCTCCCCAGGATGCCGCGGACATCGGGGCTTGCGGCCGCTTGCGCCAGGGCGGCGAAGTCGAGGCTGCTGTCATGGCCGCGGAGATAGGCGTCAAGATCGGTCCGCGCCTCGTGCAGGGCGATCGGAAAGCCCGCCGCCGCATCCAGCGCTTCGACATCGGGGATATCGCCCTCGATCAGAAGGGCGCCGGCGGCGCGCAGCCGGTCCAAAGCTGCTTCCAGCAGCACCGCCAGTTCGCCGTCGAGATCGGCCCAGAAATAGCCGCGCGGCACGCCTAAACGAAGGCCCTTGAGAGACCGGGGGGCGGGATCGTCCGCTTCGCCGGTGACGATGCGGTCGAGCAGGGCGCAGTCGGCGAGGCTGCGCGCCATCGGCCCGGGTGTGTCGCGGGTATGGGAAATCGGCACGATGCCCGCCTGCGGCCAGCGGCCGGCGGTGGGGCGCAGGCCGGCGATGCCGGTGAGGGCGGCGGGGATGCGGACCGAGCCGCCGGTGTCGGTGCCAAGGCCCGCCGGCGCCAGGCGGGCGGCGATGGCGGCGCCGGTGCCGCCGCTGGAGCCGCCGGCGATGCGGGTTGGATCGTAGGGGTTGCGCACCGGCCCGAAGGCGGCGTTGTTGCTGGTGATGCCGAAGGCCAGCTCATGCATATTGGCCTTGCCGAGCAGGAGGGCGCCGGCGGCGAACAGCCGCTCCGCCACCGGCGCATTCTGCCGCGGCCGATGCGATTTCAGCGCCGGCGTGCCGGCGGTGGTCGCCATCTGCGCGGTATCGATATTGTCTTTCAGCACCAGCGGCACGCCATGGAGCGGGCCGAGCGGCCGGCCCGCGGTCCGGGCCTGGTCCGCGGCGCGGGCCGATTCCAGCACGGCATCCCCGTCGAGCGCAATGAAGGCGTTGAGATGGGCGGCGCGACGACAGCGCTCCAACAGCGCTTCGGCATAGGTTTCAGCCCGAAGCTCGCCCCGGCGGATCGCCGCGGCTGCCGCCAGGGCCGAAAGCTCTTCAAGAACCATCGCTCGGCTCCCTTCCCCGTCGCCCGCGGCGCCGGCCCGATGCTAGAACAGGATCGTAGGCGATGGAAGCGCCGATCGCGTTCTAACCCGCTGTGCCGGCGGCAAACTTCGGATTCTTCGGTCTCGGTTTCGGTCTCGGCCGCGCCCGGCCGTCCGGCCGATCGCATCCCCGCACCGGACATGCAGGCAACCGGCGTGCCGCCAGTATGCCGAAGGTCGGGCCGGGCGATCCATCCTCAAGAATAAGGAGGCGGACGGTTCGGCCTGAGCCAATTCTGTTGAAGGGAGCCGGACTCTGGGTTCTAGTCTCAGGGTTTTAGTCTCATTCGCCGGCCGATCCTGCTGGCCGCTCTCCTGAGGCCGATATGACCGACTGGCTGCCACGGAAATTACGGGAGACGGCCTTGGCCGAGGTCGAGGCGCGGCTTGCGGCCGCGCCCGCCGATGCCGATGCCGGCTTCGAGCGCGCCTGCCTGCTCGCCGAACTGGGCGAGATCGAAGCGGCGAAAGCCGCCTATCTCGATCTGCTGGCGCGGGTGCCCAACCATGCCGGCGCGCTCAACAACCTGGGCACGCTGCTGCATGCGGCCTCCTATCGCCGCGCCGCGCGCACCGTCTATGCCCAGGCCGCCGCCGCCCATCCCGACGATCCGATGGGCCATGTCAACCTGGCCAATCTGCTGTTCGAGGAAGAGGAGGCGGAGGGCGCGCGTGCGCATTACGAGACGGCGCTGCGCCTCGCCCCCGATCATGCCGAGGCGCATCGCGGCCTGGCCATTCTTCTGGCCGAGCAGGGCGAGGCGGCGCAAGCGGCTTACCATCGCGACCGCGCCTTCGGCACGCGGCCCGTCACCACGCTGCCCTATCGCGGCGTCGGCGCGCCGCTGCCGCTGTTGCTGCTGGTCTCGGTGGCCGGCGGCAATGTGCCCTTCAGCGCGCTTCTGGACGATCGGATTTTCCTCACCCATGTCGCCGTGGCGGAATATGTCACGCCCGAGACGCCGCTGCCCGCCCACCGCCTGGTGGTCAATGCCGTGGGCGATTCCGACCTCTGCCGCCCGGCGCTGGAGCGGGTTTCGGCCCTGCTCGCGGGCGGCATGGCGCCGGTCGTCAATCCGCCGGCCGTGATCCTGCCGACCGGCCGCCTCGACAATGCCCGCCGTCTCGGCGCGCTTCCGGGCGTCGTCACCCCCGCCGGGGCGCTGCTGCCGCGCGCGATCCTTGCCGGCCCCGGCGTGGCGGCGGTCCTGGCGCGCGAAGGCCTGGGCTTTCCCCTGCTGCTGCGCACGCCGGGCTATCATACCGGGCGTCATTTCCAGCGGATCGCGGCGCCGGAGGATCTTCCGGCCGCGCTGGCGGCGCTGCCGGGAGACGAGCTGCTGGCGCTTCAGTATCTCGATGCCAAGGCCGCCGACGGGTGAGCGCGGAAATACCGGGTGATGACGATCGGCGGGCGGCTCTATCCCCTGCACCTCGCCATCGCCCGCCAGTGGAAGGTCCATTACTACACGTCCGACATGGCGGCGCAGGAAGCCTATCGCGCCGAGGAGGCGGCATTCCTCGCCGATATGCCGGGCGTGCTGGGCGCGGAGGCGATGGCGGCGCTGGAACGGGTGAACCGGGCGCTCGGGCTCGATTACGGCGGCGTCGATTTCGCGCTCGATGCCAAAGGCCGGCTGCTGCTGTTCGAAGCCAACGCCACCATGATCGCCGCCCCGCCGCCGCCGGACGGGATCTGGGCCTATCGCCGCCCGGCCTTCGATCGGGTGAGGGCGGCGGCGCAGGCGCTGCTGCTGGCGCGCGCCCAGGGCTAGAGCATCAACGGGGACGGGCGGGTTCGCGCGCGGCGACAAAGCGGGTTTCCCTTTTCGGGCTCATGCACTAGCCTCCGCCCAGAGGCATTATCCGCCGCCGCGGCGGATCGGGGGATTAAGATGATACGCACATCCTTGGCCGCCGCAGGCCTGCTGCTCGGCCTTCTTGGTTCAGGCATGCCGGCGCCGGCGCGCGCGGCCGATGCGGTTTCGGTGGCGGCGCTGCATTTCGTTTCCTCGGCGCCGATCTTCATCGCCAAGGACAAGGGCTATTTCGCGGCCGAGGGGCTTGATGTCGAGATCAAGTTCTTCGACGCGGCGCAGCCGATCGCGGTGGCGGTCGCGGCGGGCGATGCCGATTTCGGCATCACCGGCCTCACCGCCGGCTTCTACAACCTCGCGGCCAAGGGCGTGCTCAAGATCATCGCCGCCCAGTCGCGCGAGGAGCCGGGCTATGATTTCGTCGCCTATATCGTCTCGAACAAGGCGTGGGACGCCGGCTTCCGCTCGGTCACGCAATATCCCGGCAAGAGCGTCGGCATCACCCAGGTCGGCTCCACCTTCCATTACAACATGGGCATGCTGGCGGAGAAGCTCGGCTTCCCGCTGTCCGCCGTGGCGCTGAAGCCGCTGCAATCGATCCCGAACGTGGTGGCGGCGCTGAAGGGCAATCAGGTCGATTCGGTCCTGCTGCCGAACAATATCGCGCTCGGGCTGGTGGCGCAGCACGCCGGCCATATCATCGGCTATGTCTGGCAGGAGACGCCCTGGCAGCTCGGCGCGCTTTTCACCTCGGCGAAGAACGTGGCCAAGCGCCGCGATCTGGTGCAGCGCTTCGTGCGCGCCTATCAGAAGGCCTGCGCCGATTATGCCGCGGCCTTCCTGCAACGCGATGCGTCCGGCAAGCGGGTGTTCGGCGCCAAGGCCGACGCGCTGATCCCGATCATCCAGAAATACGTGCAGCCGCGGCCCTCGCGCGCGCAGGTTCTGGCCTCGGTCTCCTATATCGATCCCAAAGCCAGGCTCGAAGTGGGCGACATCTACCGCCAGGTCGCCTGGTATCAGAAGATGGGCATGGTCGATCGCTCGGCCAAGACCGCGACGATGCTCGATCTGGGCTTCATCCCCCACCAGCTCGACATGCCGCGGCAATGAACCGCCGCGCGGCCGCCGGGGTGACGAGGGCACGAGGACCCACTCCTTGGATCTGATCGTCGAGAGCGTCAGCCATTCTTATGGCGAGGTCACGGCGCTCAGCGACGTTTCCGTCACCGTGCGCGACGGCGAGACGCTGGTTCTGATCGGCCCTTCGGGCTGTGGCAAGTCGACGCTTCTGGGCATCATGGGCGGCGTTCTGGCGCCGAGCGCCGGGCGGATCCTGACCCGCGGCCGGGCGCCCGAAGGCTGCCTCAATCCCCTGACCTACGTCTTTCAGGATTTCGCCCTGCTGCCCTGGCGCACGGTGGAAGGCAATGTGATGCTGGCGCTCGAACATCATCCCTTGAGCGCGGCGGAGCGGCGCCGGCGGGTGGCGGCGGTGCTGGATCTGACCGGCCTCACCGATTTCGCTTCCGCCTTTCCCAAGCAGCTTTCGGGCGGCATGCGCCAGCGGGTCGGCATCGCCCGCGCCATCGTGGTGCGGCCGGCGGTGCTGCTGCTCGACGAGCCGCTCTCGGCGCTGGACGCCCAGACGCGCGAACTGCTGATGGAGGAGATGATCGCCATCTGGACCCGCGAGCGCACCACCAGCGTCTATGTCACGCATAACCTGGTCGAGGCGATCCGCCTGGCCGACCGGGTTCTGGTGCTCTCCCGGCGGCCGGGCCGGATCAAGCGGATGGTCGAGATCGGCGTGCCCAGGCCCGAGCGGGCGGCGCCCGAACATGCCGCCGAGCTGGCGCGGCTGCACGACGAACTATGGTCGCTGATCCGGGAGGAGGCGCGGCTCGCCGACCGGGAGATCCAGCATGCCTGAGCCCGTGCCCACGAGGCCGCAGGCTGCGCCCCCCGAGGGTGAAGCCCGCCAGCGCGTCCTCTTCCGCGCCGGCGGCTTCGAGCCTTCGGCCGGCCGTATCGCGCCCTGGATCGCCTTCGCCTTCATCCTCGCCGGCTGGCAGGCGGCATCCTCGAGCGGGATCCTGCCGGCACTGTTCATGCCGAGCCCGGCCGCGGTCGCCGCGGCGCTCTGGAATCAGGTCACGAGCGGCACGCTGCTGATGAATATCGGCTATAGCGTCGAGCGCATCGTCTGGGGCTGGCTGATCGGGTCGAGCCTTGGCCTGCTGCTGGGCTTCGCCATGGGCATGTTCTCGCTCGCCCGCTCGGTCGGCCTGCCGATCGTCTCGGCGCTCTTTCCGGTGCCCAAGATCGCGCTCCTGCCGCTGCTCATCCTGTGGTTTGGCATCGGCGAGCCCTCGAAGATCGCCGTTATTGCGCTCGGCGTCTTCTTTCCCTACATCATCAGCACCTATACCGCCGTCGACGGCGTGCCGCGCAACCTCATCCGCATGGCGCTGAGCTTCGGCGTGCCCACCGGCGCCATCGTGCGCAAGATCGTCCTGCCGGGCGCCATGCCGGGCATTCTGGCCGGCTTTCGCATCACCACCTCGATCGCCCTGATCCTACTGGTGGCAGCCGAGATGATCGGCGCGCGCTATGGCATCGGCGCCTTCATCCTGGCGGCCGGCAATCTCATGCAGACCGATCAACTGGTGGCGGGGGTGGCGCTGCTTTCGATTCTGGGCCTGATCATCGCCTTCATTCTCGGCTATCTCGAACGCTGGCTGCTGCGCTGGCGATGAGGGGCGGGAAGCGTCAGGGATCGAGATAGACCATGCCGCCGAAGATCATGTCGATCGTCTCGACATCGGGCCCAAGCGGCATCCACAGCGCTTCGTAGCGCCGCCTTCTGCCATCGATGACGCGGTCGCCGCGGATGGCGATAGGCAGCTTGGTGGCGACGACATGCCCGCAGCGCTGGATCAGATGCGCCCGGTTTTCCGGACCCGGCAGATCGTCCGCCATCCGCCCGGTCATTTCATAGCCCGCGCGCAAGGAGAGGATGGTTCCATGCACGCGGAAGCGGAAGCGCTGCGGCGCATAGAGCACGTCGAGCAGCATCACCTGACCGAGCGCATAGGAGAATTCGACCGGGTCGATATCGCGCCGCGCCGGAAAGCCGCGCTCGCCGCGCTTGCCGTCCCAATAGCGATAGAGCCGGCGCAGAACCGGCGTTTCGAGCACGTCCAGTATATCGGACGACGTCTCCAGCATGGACGGGGCTCCCGGCCGGCGGGCGCATGCCCGGTTCTGGCCGCCCGCATGCTGCGCCGTAATGGTAAATTATTGGCTAAAGGCCAAAACGCGGGGCAGGGCGCGGGCAAAACCAGGCCCCGGGGCCCATTGGGGGCGGATAAGGCGCTGCTATTTTCCGGGCTAAGGGAACGGGAGGGGGCGGCGGCTTATTCCTCGGGATCGTCGGGGCGGCAATAGTCGCGCAGGCCCGGAATATCGCCCAGCATGACGTGCTGGCCGCTGACCGCAACCTTGTAGCGCCGGAGGCTGGCGAAGGCGCGGCTCAGATTTTCCGGCGTCATGCCGAGCTTGGCCGCAAGGGTGCGCTTTTCATAGGAGAGGACCACCTTGGGTCCGCTCTTCTGCTCGGCGGCCAGCGCCAGGAGGTGGCAGCCCAGGCGCTGGGTGGCGGAGCGCAGCTTCAGATCCTTGTTCTGGCGCACCATGCGGCGGTCGTGCCGCGCCAGCAATTGCAGCAGGCCGCCGGCGAGCGAGGGCTCGTCCTGAATCTGTCGGCGCAGGTCGGCCGCCGGCAGCCGCATCAGCCGGCTGTGGCCGATGGCGCGCGCGGTCACGAGATAGGGCTGTGCCGTCAGCGCCGAGGCGAGGACGAAGGTCTCCAGCGTCGGGACGACCTCGACCACCGTCTGTTCGCCGCCGCCGATCCCGATCAGGGAGACGCGGCCGTCGAGCAGGATATAGAGAAAGTCGGGATAATCGCCCTGATGAAACAGGATGGCGGCGTTGGCGCAGGGAACCACGCTGGCGCCAACGAGGAGTTCCCGCATGGCGGGCTCGGAAACGCCGGCGAAAGCCGGGATCCGCCGCACCGCGCCATAATCCGTATCGCCCAACATCTGCAAGGTCGTTTCACCGTACGTCAGCACCAGGCGCTAATGTCGTCGCTATACGACCTTACGCCTGATGTCCCATGAAATTTTTGTCACACGGGGGCGATGCGCGGTGCGAAACCCCGCCGCCGCCGCGCCGAAACCCCGGGTCAGGGCGCTGCACGCGCCACCTGCGCATTCACCGCCTTGGCCCGGCGCCGCAGGGCGGCCAGATAGGGCAGCGTCATCAACAAAAACAGGCCGACCCAGACCATCGCCTCCTGGTTGTCCAGCCCTTCGCGCACCACGCTGACCAGGGCGGCGATCGGGATGACAACGGCCAGGACGAGCGACAGGCGCAGCAGGGCGCGGCTCGGCGGCAGGGTGCGGCAGCCTTCGGCGCTGGCCTCGAACAGGCTGCCGTAGGCTAGCGGCGCCCGGCCCCGCTTGGCGAATTCGATGATCTTGAAGGCCAGCAGCCCCAGCGTTGGCACGAGAAAATCGGGAATCGGGAAATCGCGATAGCGCGGATCGGCGGCGAGCAGAATGCCGAGCGCCGCGGCCACGAGGGTCAGCACCAGATGCAGCCCATCACCCACCGCGGCGAGGCTGCCATCGCGCGCCAGCGCTTCATAGACGCTGCCGGCGGGCGCGCCGTCATAGCGGGGCGGGATCAGCACGCGCGCGGCGGTACCGAGGATGGCGAGCGCGAAACCCGTCTCCAGCACCAGCTTGCCGCCGGTCCAATAATCCGCCGCATCGCTGTAGCTATGGGCAAAGCCGGTAAATCCCGCCCAGACGAGACAGGCGGCGAGGAGCTGGCTCAAGGCGGCGAAGGCCAGAACCACCCGCCAGGACGGCCGCCGGCGCAGCAGAAGCAGGCCCGGCAGCAGGCCGAGAGCCGCGGCGATGGCGCCGTCCGTCAGCCAGGCTGGATTCTCCTCGATCGGCTGGCCGGGCGGGGATTTGAGCTGGCGCCCGACATCGAAGATCCCCCAATTGGCGCCGACCGTCCCCTCCAGCACCGATTTCCACGGCTGATCGAACGCCTCGACGATGTTGTAGTCGTAATGCTGCTGACGGGCGAGGGCGAGGAAGGCGGCGGTGAATTGCGCGCGCTCGACCCGTCCCGGCACCGCCGGGCCGCGGCTGCGCCCGGCGGTGGGCCAGCCGGTCTCGCCGATCAGGATCGGTTTGCCCGGGAAACGTTGCTGCACCAGCCGGTAGACGGCGAGAATATGCGCCGCCGCATGTTTTACGCCGACCGGATCATCCTCCCAATAGGGCAGGATGTGGATGGTGATGAAATCCACGTCCTCGGCGATCTCGGGATGTTTGAGCCAATATTCCCAGACGTCGGCATAGGAGACCGGCTGCTTGATTGCCAGGCGCACCTGGCGGATATAGCCGGCCAACTGGGCCGGCGTCAGGTCGTTGCGCAGCAGCACCTCGTTGCCGACGATCACCCGCTTGATCGTGTCGGGATAGCGGTTGGCGTCGGCGATGAGGGCGCTCACCTCCTCCTCGTTGGTCGAGAGCACGCTGCCGAGCCAGGCGCCGGCGGTCATCGTCAGCCCGAGCTTGGCGGCGATCTTCGGCACCGACTGCATGCCTTCCAGGCTGGTATAGGTGCGGATGCCCTTGGCCCGGGTGGCGACCAGTTCGAGGTCCTGGCGGATCTGCGCTACCGAGGCATAATCATAGCTCAAAGGGCTCTCGCCCTGGCGAAAGGGCGCATAAGACAGGCTTTCGAGCCGTCCCGCCGGCATGGGGACGCTGACCGGGCGGTTGCAAAGCCCCCAGAGCGCAATATCGCCCACCGCCGTCAGCGCCAGCGCGAGAACAACGAGAATGATGCGCATGCCACCCCTTGGAGCAACAGCCGGAAACCCGTTCCAGACCGCGGAAAGATTCCCCCAGGAACGCAACAAAATCCACCGAAACAACGGCTTGCTGGAATAAGCTGATCTGATGGATCAGTTCGCCCATCGGCCGGCCGGCGGATGGACGCCACAGAAATACCGGTCCGGCCGACAAATCAATCTTCATCCCGCCCGCCGCAGGCGCGGCCCGCCCGGCATAGCGGCGCCGGGACGGGAGGCCAGTCCGTCATACCGCAACAGGTCTAAGAAAGCATGAAACCGCCATCCCGGCCGCTCATCCAGGACAGGTGCGCTGCCGCCGCTCGCCCGAGGCCAGCCCCCCAGAGAGAGGCCGCCTGGTCTCAAGGACAGGCTCTAGGCGGCGTCGCTCCGCGATTTGCCGCTGACATAGGCCCGGGCCGCATGCGCGGCGCAATAGGGCTTGCCCGGGGCCGCCGGCTCGCCGCAGAAATGGAAATCGGGCTGGCCCGGATGACCATCCGGCCATTGGCAGGACGGCCCCTTGCTCTGGGAGCGGACGAGACGCACCGGGGTCGGCGTGGCCACCGGTCGGCGGAGTTCGGGCGTTGGCAGCGGCACGGGCGCGGCCGTGGCGATGGCCGGCGCCGGGCGCAGCTTGATCGGCGAGGGACGGGCCACGAGTTCCAGGCGATGCGCCTTTCCCACCACGGCGTTCTTGGATACGCCAAGGCGGCGGCCGATCTCCGCGGTCGACAGGCCTTGCCGCCAGAATTCACCGAGCGCCGCGATGCGCGCTTCCGTCCAGGCTGAGTCGATTGCCATATCAGCACCACCCATTGTGTAAGGGAGCATAATGCGCACAAGATACAGCAGGATCGGGGGATGACGCAAGATCTTGTCGATGAATTCTCTCCCTTATACCGCCGATAGGGCTGACCGGCCGCGGGACAGATGGACGAGCAGCAGGGTGGCGGCACCGCCGGCGGCGCTCATGGCTGCCATGGCGAGGAAGGCATGGCCGCCGACGGCGGCATAGAGCGGCCCCGAGAGGATCAGCGTCAGGCCCTGGATCAGCCCGCCGGTCAAGGCGGAATAGAGGCTTTGCGCCGAGGCGGTGCGGCCGGCGGGCACGGCGCGGGCGATGAAATGCATGGCGCCGAGATGGGCGGCGGCGAAGGTGAAGGCGTGGAGGGATTGCAGCGCGAAGAGGGCGGCCGGCGCAAGGGTGGCGGCGGTGCCGAGCCAGCGCACCATGCCGCCCAGCGCCGCCAGCAGCAGCAGGTTGAGCGGGCCGATGCGGCGGACCAGCGCGGGCGAGACGAAGAAGAAAAGAATCTCTGCTACGACGCCTTCCGACCATAGCAGGCCGATGGTGCGATCGCTCAGGCCCGCGCTGTGCCAATAGAGGCTGCCGAAAGCGTAATAGACGGCGTGGCTGCCCTGGAGCAGCCCGGCGGCGGCGATGAAGAGGAGAAAGCGCTTCTGGCGCAGGAGGTGGAGCGCCGGCAGGCCGTTCCTGGCGCTCTCGGGCTTTGCCCTCCGGTCGGGGAGAAAGCCGGTGACGAGGGCATTGACGAGCAGGGCCGCCAGCAGCAACGCCAGGATCGCCCCGGCGCTGCTGCCGCCGATCAGGAAGCCCGCGATCGTCGCCGAAGCGATGAAGCTCACCGAGCCGAACAGGCGGATGCGGCCGTATTCCCGGCCCTCGCCATAGGCGACCATCAAGGTGAGATCGTCGCCGAGCGGCATCAGGGGCGACCAGAGGAAGCCGAACAGCAGGCTGACCCCCAGCAGTTCGACGAAATTCCGCGTCAGCGCGAAGAGCGCGAAGGCGGCGAAGCTGCACCAGGCCAGCGCGAAGATGAAGCGCCGCCGCTCGCCGCTGCGGTCGGCCAGATGGGCGATCACGGGATTGGAGACGAGCCGGATCCAGACGCCGGCGGCCAGCAGAAGGCCGATGGCGGCCGGGCTCTGTCCTTGCGCCGTGAGCCACACCGGCCAGAACGGCAGATGCACGCCGATGACGCTGTAGCTTGCGGCATAGAACAGGCACAGCCTCGTCGTCGGTGCGGGACGCAAGCGCTGCCAGGGTCTCTTCAGGAAAGTGGGACGGGCGGGCATGATCGCCGCCAGACTATAGGCAAAATGCCGATTAGGCCAAAGCCGTGGTCTGGCCCTATCCGGCACTCTCATCCCTGTCGGCGGCGCCATGCAAGGGGCGAGGGGAATGTTTCAATCGCCGCTGATCGGCACACTTTCCGGGCGGAGCGCTTTCATCCGCCGGGAAAGCGTTCTAGAGTCCGATCTTCCGACCGGAAGGCGGCCGCCTGACCGCATCCGGCCTTATGGGGGTCACGCCCGAGGATCACGCCCATGAACATGCACCAGCAAGATGGCACCGCGCCCGATGCCGATGATGCCGATCCCAACGACGAACCGGTGCAATGTTCCTCGCCGCCCTGTTTCGCCGGAGAGGTCGATCCCGGCTATTTCATGGCCGAGCCGGCCATTCCGCCCGACGAGCTTCTGGCCCTGCTGAACCAGCTTCTCGCCGCCGAGCGGGCGGGAGCCAAGACGATCGGCCATTTCCTCCGCGGCCTCGATGCGGGGCCGGTGCGGCAGGCCTTGCAGCATACCGGGCGCGACGAGGGACGCTATACCGCGATGCTGCGCCAGCAGATCGAGCGGCTGGGCGGCGCGCCGACGGCTGAGACCGGCGCCTTCTTCAACAAGGCGATCGCTATCGAGGGGCTGGCCGAGCGCCTGGCCTTTCTCAATCGCGGCCAGGGCTGGGTCGCGCGCGAGCTGACCAAGGTTCTGCCGCGCGTCCGCGACCCCGAGCTGAATGCGGCGCTGACCGAGATGCGCGATACCCATATCGTCAATATCCGCACCTGCACCGAGGCCGCCGAAGCGATGTGAGCGGCGGCCGGCGCGCCCGGGCTTCGCTCCTCAGGTGCCGGTGGGGCGCAACCGCGCGGCCAGGGCGATGATGCGCACGGTCTCGGGCCAGAGCTCGTAGGCGCCGAGTTCGGCGGCCTCGACCCAGCGCGCGTCCATCGCATCGCTGCCGGCCGCAAGCTCGCCCGCCTGCCATTCGGCGGTGAAATCGATCAGCGTATAATGATAGCGGATGCGCCCGCGCGGATCGGTCTCGATACTGTCGATAACATCGACCAGCCGCGGGGCGGCAATGCGGATGCTGGTTTCCTCCAACACTTCGCGCGCCGCCGCGGCGGCCATGGTTTCGCCCAGCGCCTGCGCGCCGCCGGGGAGGCTCCATTGTCCCTTGCGCGGGGCATGGCCGCGGCGGATGAGGAGAAGCCGCGTCTGGCGCCATACCACGACGCCGATGCCGACGATCGGCCGCTTGGGGTAGGTGCGCCGGTCGGGCATCGGGGCGGCCGGTCAGGCTTCGGGCGCGAGGGCGACGAGAAGCTGGCGGGTTGCCACCTGGTCGCCTTCCTTGACCGCGAGGCGCGCGATGGTGCCGGCGCGCCCGGCGGCCAGTTCGTGCTGCATCTTCATCGCTTCCAGCACGATGAGCCGCTGGCCCTTGGCCACACTCTCGCCGGCCTGGGCCAGGACGGCGACGATGCGCCCGTTCATCGGCGCGAGCAGGCGGCCGTCGCCCTCCGTCTCGGCCGCATCCGAAGGGTGGAGCAGGATCTCGTCGAAGCGGAAGCTGGCGCCCCGGTCTTCGAGGTGAAGCGCGCCGTCGGCAAAGGCGAAGCGCGCCGAAGCCTGCTTGCCCTGGGCCTGGAAACGAACGTACTCGTGGCCCTTCTCGATCAGCGCGATCTCGTCGGCGCCGTCCGCATCGGTGATCTGGTAATGGCCGGGGGCCAGAAGCGCCAGATTCATTTCCCGGGTATTTTCGCCCTGTTTCAGCTTGAGCGGCCAGCGGGCGCTGCCGGTGGAATGCCAGAAGGCGGCCGACCCGTCCGCGCCGCGCTCGCTCGCCTCGAACAGCAGTGCGGCGGCGAGCAGCCAGCTCGCGCGGCCGGGTTCGGGCTTTTGCAGGCGCGGGCTTCCGGGCGGAAAGCACTCGGGGATGAAGGCGGTGGTGGCGGCGCCGGCGGCGAAAGTCTCGTCGCGCATGATGTCGATCAGGAAACGGCGGTTGGTCGCAAGCCCGAGCACCACCGTCTCTTCCAGCGCGCGCGCCAGACGGCGGCGGGCGGCATCGCGGTTCTCGCCCCAGGCGATGACCTTGGCGATCATCGGGTCGTAATAGGGGCTGATCTCCTGGCCCGAGGCGAGCCCGTGGTCGAGCCGCACGCCCGGGCCGCCGGCTGGCGCGAACAGGGCGATCGTGCCGCTCTGGGGCAGGAAATCCTGGTAGGGATCCTCGGCATAGAGCCGGGCCTCGATGGCATGGCCGCGGATCACGACCGCATCCTGGGTCAGCGGCAGCGCCTCGCCGGAAGCGACCTTGAGCTGCCAGGCGACGAGATCCTGCCCGGTGATCATTTCCGTCACCGGATGCTCGACCTGAAGACGGGTGTTCATTTCGAGGAAGTAGAATTCGCCGGTCGCGGCCAGCAGGAATTCCACCGTGCCGGCGCCGACATAGCCGATGGCGCCGGCCGCCGCCGCCGCCGCCGCCCCCATCTCGCGCCGCAGGGCGGGCGAGACCGCCGGCGAGGGCGCTTCCTCGATCACCTTCTGATGGCGCCGCTGGATCGAGCAGTCGCGCTCGCCCAGATGGATGACGGCGCCGCGCGTATCGGCGAAGACCTGGATCTCGATATGGCGCGCGCCCACGACCGCCTTCTCCAGGATCAGCTCGTCCGAGCCGAAGGCATTGGCCGCTTCCGAGCGGGCGCCGGCAAGCGCCGCGCCGAAGGCCTCGGGCGCCGTCACCAGGCGCATGCCGCGGCCGCCGCCACCCGCCGCCGCCTTGACCATGACGGGATAGCCGATGCGCGCCGCTTCCATTTGGAAGGTGGCCTCGCTCTGATCGGCACCCTGATAGCCCGGCACGCAGGGGACGCCGGCCGCGATCATCAGGCGTTTGGCTTGCGCCTTGTTGCCCATGGCGCGGATGGCCTCAGCCGGCGGGCCGATGAAGACGAGCCCGGCCGCGACGCAGGCCGCGGCGAAATCGGCATTTTCCGACAGGAAGCCGTAGCCCGGATGCACCGCATCGGCGCCCGATGCAAGGGCGGCCGCGATCAGCGCCGGAATGGCGAGATAGCTTTCCCCGACCGGCGCCGGGCCGATGCGCACCGCCTCGTCGGCCAGGCGCACGTGCGGCGCGCCGGCGTCGGCATCGCTATAGACCGCGACACTGCGGTAGCCCTCGGCATGGGCGGTGCGCAGGATGCGCACGGCGATCTCGCCGCGGTTGGCGATCAGGATCTTGGAGAAGGCCCGAGCCCCGGGCGTGCGCTTGGCTGTCATGTCATGGCACCTTGTCGAACCAGGCGGGCTTGCGTTTCTCGACGAAGGCCCTTGTGCCCTCGCGGCCCTCGGCGCCCCGCACCGCGGCGACGAAGCTTACCGCCGCCTGATCGAGCAGTTCCGCCATCGGGGCGGCGCTGGCCGCGCGATGCATCAGCCGCTTGGTTTCCGCCACCGCGCCGGGCGCGCAGGCAAGGATCTGGTCGAGCGTCCGCGCGATCGCCTCATCCAGCGCCGCTTCGTCGGCGACGACGAGATGGGCGATGCCGATGGCGGCCGCCTCCGTGCCGTCGAGCCTCGCGCCCGAGACGCCGAAGCGCCGCGCCTGGGTCAGGCCGATCCGCCGCACGACGAACGGCGAAATGGCCGCCGGCACGATGCCGAGCGTGACCTCGCTCATGGCGAAGCGCGCATCGGCGCGGGCGATGGTGATATCGGCGACGCAGGCGAGGCCGAAGCCGCCGCCCATGGCATGGCCCTCGATCACCGCGACCACCGCCTGCGGTGCCTGGTTGACCGCTTCCATCATCTGGCCGAAGCGCCGGTTGCCTTCGAGCAGCGGGTCGCTTGTCCCGGGGAGCGGCGGTTCGCCGGATAGCGACATGTTCTTGATATCGCCGCCGGCGCAGAAAGTGCCGCCCGCGCCGCGGAGCAGCACGATACGGATGCTGCGGTCCGCGCTTATGGCGGCGAAGGTGGCGAGGATTTCCTCCGTCATCTGCCGGCTCATGGCATTGCGCATCTCCGGCCGGTTGAGCCAGAGGCGGAGCAGCGGGCCCGAGCGCTCCAGGCGGATGGCCTGCGTTTCGGGCAGCGCCGTCATTGTGCGTCACCTTCCGCATTGCCGTCCCCGCCCACTTTGCGGCGCCCGGGCAGCGTGCCCATCTGCTTGGCGATGATGCCGAGCATGATCTCGTCGGCGCCGCCGCCGATCGAGGTCAGGCGGCCGTCGCGATAGGCGCGCGAGACCGGCGTCTCGCTCATGAAGCCCATACCGCCCCAATATTGCAGGCAGGAATCGGTAACCTCGCGGCTTAAGCGCCCGGCCTTGAGCTTGGCCATGGAGGCGAGCTTGGTCACGTTCTCGCCGCCGACATAAAGCTCGACGGCGCGATAGGTGAGGGCGCGCAGCAGCTCCACTTCTGTCGCAAGCTCCGCCAGGCGGAAATGCACCACCTGATTGTCGAGGATCGGCCGGCCGAAGGCGATCCGGCCGCGCGTGTACTCGATCGTTTCCCCGATGATGCGCTCGAGGCTCTTCAGCACCTTGGCCGCCGCCCACAGCCGCTCCTCCTGGAACTGGAGCATCTGATAGACGAAGCCTTGGCCCTCCTCGCCGATGCAGTAGCGCCGCGGCACCCGCACGCCGTCGAAGAAGACCTGGGCGGTGTCGGAAGAACGCATGCCGAGCTTGTCGAGCTTGCGCGCGATCTGCACGCCCTTGGTCTTCATCGGCACGCAGATCAGCGTCTTGTTCTCGTGCGCCTTGCCATCGCTGGTATTGGCGAGCAGGCAGATCCAGTCGGCCTGGGTGCCGTTGGTGGTCCACATCTTGCCACCGTCGATGACGTAATCATCGCCGTCGTGCCGTGCGCGCGTCTTGATCGAGGCGACGTCGGAACCCGCACCGACCTCCGACACGCCGAGGCAGGCGACATACTCGCCGGCGATCGAGGGTTGCAGGAACGCGCGCTTGACCTCGTCGGAGCCGAAGCGCGCCAGGGCCGGCGTCGCCATGTCGGTCTGCACGCCGATCGCCATCGGCACGCCGCCGCAGCGGATCAGCCCCAACTCCTCCGCCATCACCATGCCATAGGAATAATCAAGGCCCGAGCCGCCGTATTCGGTCGGCTTGCAGATGCCGAGAAAACCCGCCTGCCCCATCTTCTTGAACAGTTCGTGCGCCGGGAAGGCGCCGGCTTCCTCCCAGGCATCGACATGGGGGTTGATCTCGGCCGTGATGAATTTCTGCAGGCTGCGCCGCAGCTCCTCGTGCTCCGCCGTGAACATCATGCCTTGTTCCTCTCTTTCGCCAATGCGGGTGCGGCACGCTAGAAGCGGGCGACGCCGAAGCTGTTGGGATGAAGCTTGCGGGCGTCGGCCTCGCGGCAGGTGGCGAGGCAGAAGGCCAGGATCTTGCGCGAATCGCGGGGATCGATCAGCCCGTCGTCCCACAGGCGCGCGGTGGCGAAGAGCGCCTGGGATTCGCCGGCCATGCGCTGGATGATCTTCTGCTCCATGGCATCGAGGGCGGCGCGGTCGATTTCCCCGCCCGCCCGGCGCAGCTTCTCCTCCGTCACGATCGACATGACCTTCGCCGCCTGCTCGCCGCCCATCACCGCGATGCGGTTGTTGGGCCAGGCGAAGATGAAGCGCGGGTCGAAGGCCCGCCCGCACATGCCGTAATTGCCGGCGCCGAAGGAGGCGCCGATATGCAGCGTGATCTGCGGCACCGTGGCATTGGCGACGGCCTGGATCATCTTCGAACCGTGCTTGACGATGCCGGCCTGCTCTGCTTCCCGCCCGACCATATAGCCGGTGGTGTTCTGTAGATAGACGATGGGCGTGCCCGTCTGGCAGCAGAGCTGGATGAATTGCGCGGCCTTGGCGGCGCCGTCGGCGTCGATCGGGCCGTTGTTGCCGATCAGCCCGAGCGCATGGCCGTCGATCTCGGCATGGCCGCAGACGGTATGCACGCCATAGAGCGGCTTGAAATCGAGGAAGTCGGAACCATCGACCAGCCGGGCGATGACTTCGCGCACGTCATAGGGCTTGCGGTAATCGACCGGTACGACGCCGGCCAGTTCGTCGGGCGCATAGAGGGGCTCCTTGCCGGATTTCGCCGGTCGGCTTGCGAGCCCCTCGTCCCAGGGCAGCTTCGCCAGGATCTCGCGGGCGATGCGGACGCCGTCGGCATCGTCTTCCGCCAGATATTCCGCAACGCCCGAGACCGTCGTATGCATCTCGGCGCCGCCCAGTTCCTCGTCGGTCGCGATCTCGCCGGTCGCGGCGCGCAGAAGCGGCGGGCCGGCCAGGAACACCTTGGCCCGGCCCTTGACCATGACGACATAATCCGACAATCCCGGCAGATAGGCGCCGCCCGCGGTGGAAGAGCCGTGCACCACCGTCACCTGCGGCACGCCGGCGGCCGAAAGCCGCGCCTGGTTGGCGAAGCCGCGGCCGCCTTCGACGAAAATCTCCGCCTGGTAGAGCAGGTTGGCGCCGCCCGATTCGACCAGGCGCACCACCGGCAGCTTGTTCTCCCGCGCGATCTGCTGCGCCCGCAGGTTCTTCTTCAGCCCCATCGGCGCCGTCGTGCCGCCCTTGATCGCGCTGTCGGAGGTGGTGACGAGGCAGCGGATGTCGGCGACATGGCCGACGCCGGCGATGCTGCCGCCGCCCTGGATATTCTCCCGCCCGTCGTCGTCGTGCATGCGGTAGCCGGCGAGCGTCGAGAGTTCCAGCCACGGTGCCCCGCGATCGAGCAGGAGGGCCAGCCGCTCGCGCGGCAGGATCTGGCCACGCTTGGCGAAAGTCTGGCGCTTGGCGTTCGAGAGGTCGCGCACCTTCTGTTCCAGGGCGCGGAAATCCGCCACCAGCGCCAGCATCTCGGCCCGGTTGGCCTTGAAGCTTGCGGAAGCGGGGTCGATGCGGCTCTTGATGACGGACATGGCTTCTGCTGCTGCAAATCGGTTCGGAATGGGCGGGATTGCCGGATCGAGGGCCGGCCCTCAGTCCAGGACTTTCGGCGTCGCGGCCAGGTGAAAGCCGTCGAAGGCCGGAACGGGGGTGTGGTGGCGAGGCAGCGGGCGCGTCGGGCGGGTGGTGGGCACGGCGCCATCGACCCTGAGCGTGGTTCCCGAGATGAAACCCGCCGCCGGCGAGAGCAGGAACACGATCGCCGCCGCCACCTCGCTCTCGGTGCCGATACGCCCGGCCGGCGAGAAATCCTTGAGGCTGCGGATATGCTCGCGCATCTCGGGCGGATAATGATCCATGCCCGAAGAGGCGATCCAGCCCGGCGCCACCGCGTTCACCCGCACATTCGCACCCGACCATTCCAGCGCCGCCGTCTCGGTGAAATTGACCATGCCGGCGCGGGCAGCCCCCGAATGTCCCATGCCCGGCATGCCATACCACATGTCGGCGACGATATTGACGATGGCGCCGCCGTGCTCGCGCATTGCCTGGGTATAGCATTCGCGCGCCACCAGGAATCCGCCGGTGAGATTGGTGCGCACCACGGTCTCCCAGCCCTTCTGGCTGATCGCCTCCAAGGCCGCGGGGAACTGGCCGCCGGCATTGTTCACCAGGTGATCGATGCGCCCGAAGCGGGCCAGCACCGCCGCCACCATGGCCGCCACCGGCTCCTCGGCGCGGATGTCGCAAGCAAAGGCCGCGGCCTCGCCGCCCGCGGCCGCGATCTCCGCCTTGACCGATTCGAGCTTTTCCGCCCTTCGGCCGACGAGCGCCACCGCGGCGCCGAGAGAGGCCAGCTCATGGGCGGTGCAGCGGCCGATGCCGCTGCCGCCGCCGGTAACCAGCGCGACGGCGCCGGAAAGGAGGCCGGGGCGGAAGATCGAGCGGTAGGTCGCGGAACGATTTTCAGATGTCACGGCCGATGATCCTCCTGCGGCGGCGGGTTTCCCCGGTCCGGATCCCGAGCGCTGGAAGCCGCCACCCTATCGCTCTTGCGGCGATGATTGACAGGAGGCTAGTTGACGTTTACGTTAACGTCAAGCAGCCAGAGTGGCGGCTCAAGCCTGCGAGGGCTTCAAAGGTGCCGCCCGGACCAGGGAGAGGCCGGAGCGGCGGCAACCCCATCTTCGACGGGAGATCGGCATGAGTCTGGAGACGGTGACCAGCGGGATTCGCGAGCGGATCGGCGCCTCGTCGGAGCTGAACGCCACCTTGAAATTCGATTTCGGGCCGGACGGCGTCGTCTATGTCGACGGCACCGCGACGCCCAATGTCGTGAGCAACGAGAACAAGGACGCCGACTGCACCATCAGCATGGCGCTCGAAGATTTCCAGAGCATGGCGAAGGGCGAACTCGACGGCACCACCGCCTTCATGATGGGCAAGCTCAAGGTCGCGGGCAACATGGGCATCGCGATGAAGCTTTCGAGCCTGCTCGGCTGAAAGCCCGGGCCGCCGTCCCTTAAAGAGCGGCGGCCCGTAATCGTTTCAGAACCGCTTCAGTTCAGGCGGCCTAGGCCTCAGGCGGCCCGGGGCGGCGCCGCGGCGCGCACCGCGGCATCGACATGGGTTTCGAACTGGGTGAAATTGCCGTTGAAGCGGGCGGCGAGTTCGTGCGCCTTGGCGTCGTAGGCGGCGCCGTCGCTCCAGGTGGCGCGCGGGTTCAGGATCTCCTCCGGCACGCCGGCGCCCGAGAGCGGCACTTGCAGGCCGAAGTTCGGATCGAGCCGCGAGGGCACGGCGTCGAGCCTGCCCTCCAGCGCGGCGCTGACCAGCGCGCGGGTATGGGCGATCGGCATGCGGTAGCCGGTGCCGAAGGCGCCGCCCGTCCAGCCGGTATTGACCAGCCAGCAGCGGACGTTGTGGCGGGCGATGTTCTGGCCCAGCAGCTTGGCATAGACCGCGGGATGGCGCGGCATGAAGGGCGCGCCGAAGCAGGTGGAGAAGGTCGCCTGCGGTTCGGCGCCGAGGCCCTTTTCCGTGCCCGCGAGCTTGGCGGTATAGCCCGAGAGGAAATGGTACATCGCCTGCTCGGGGCTCAGCCGCGAGATCGGCGGCAGCACGCCGAAAGCATCCGCCGTCAGCATGATGATGGTCTTGGGATGCGCCGCAAGCCCGGTCGTGCTGGCGTTGGGGATGAAGCCGATCGGGTAGGAGGCGCGGGTATTCTCGGTCAGCGTCTGGTCGTCGAGGTCGAGCCCGCGCGTCTCGGTATCGAGCATGACGTTTTCCAGCACGGTGCCGAAGCGGTTCGTGGTGGCGTAGATCGCCGGCTCGGCTTCGGCCGAAAGGCGGATCGCCTTGGCATAGCAGCCGCCTTCGAAATTGAACAGCCCGCGCTCCGACCAGCCGTGCTCGTCGTCGCCGACCAGCATGCGCTGCGGGTCGGCCGAGAGCGTCGTCTTGCCGGTGCCCGAAAGGCCGAAGAAGATCGCGGCATCGCCCTTGGCCCCCACATTAACCGAGCAATGCATGGGCAGGACGCCGCGCGCCGGCAGCAGGTAGTTGAGGGGCGAGAAGACCGATTTCTCGATCTCGCCGGCATAGGAAGTGC
>CALCYJ010000154.1 GCA_937905845.1 uncultured Rhodospirillales bacterium | reverse complement strand
AGCCCCAGGGCGCGTCATCGACCCAGGTCCAGCCCCACGGCGCCACGAACACCCAGCGGCCATAGCGATAGGGCGCCCAGTCCGCCGGCACCGCGTTCGGATACCAGACCGTGCCATAGGCGGTGGCCGGCTGCCAGGTGCCATAATGATCGAGATCGTCATAGCCCGGCATCGCGGGGGAGACATAATGCAGCGCCGCGCTCGCCTGCTCGGCGCGGTCGCGGGCAAGGCTCCAATCGTCGAAGGCGCTCGGCGCCGCCTCGATGATTTCGTAGGAGGGATGGGCGCCGCCGGCGATGCGCACCGCCTCGCCAGCACGCAGATCGAGTTGGGCCCCGGCGGCGTCGAATGTTGCCGTGCCGTGCAGGACGCTCACGAGCGTCGGCGCATCGGCGCTGCCGGCCACGATGTCATAGGCGCCGGGCGCGGTGAGGATCGCCGTCCCGCGCGGCGTCGCCACCTGATAGGCGGTGCCGGGATCCAGGCGGCGCAGGCGGAGCGACAGCGTGCCTTGCGGCAGTTGCAGGCGAAGCTGGTGCACGTCCAGGGCCAGGATTTCAAGCTCGCTCGCATGGTCGAGCCGTGCCACCGCCTCGCCGAAGCCGAATTCGGCACGGGCGTTGGGCTCGGTCCAGAAGGCGTCTCCCGCGGTGACCGGGTAGTTCACCATCGCCGGTGCCCAGGTGCCGTCGTTGGCTGGGTGATAGGAGACCGGGCCGAACAGGGCGCTCACCCGGCCGACGCGAAGCGGCGGGTCGGCCAGCGCCGGTGCGGCGGCGGCGAGCAGCCACAGGCCGAGAGCGGCGGCAAAAAGCCGCGATAGACCGGAAGGGCGAGAGATGTCGCGCACGCTGGCATACTCCACAAATGAGGCCGCAGACGTTAGCCGCTCCTGGGGCCGACCCGGGTTTCCGGTGGCCCGCAAGCGGACACGCGGAAGATGGACACTAGCAGGCTCGCTCGTCATTGTGGCGGTATCGCGGTGCAATTGCGGCAGGATCGGCCCGCATGGTTAAGGCCTCCGGAATCACGGACGGTGCGGCATCTTCGGGCGGGGATCAGGCTCAGGCCCCGCTCACGCCGCCGGCTGGGCTCTCGCCGCGAGAACGGCTTGCCGCCTATGTGCGCGCGGTCGGGCGCGGGCCCAAGCTTGCCCGGGCGCTGACGGCGGCGGAGGCGGCGGATGCGCTCGCGCTGATCCTGGCGGGCGAGGCCGATCCGCACCAGATCGGCGCGCTGCTGATGCTGCTGCGCTATCGCGGCGAGAGCCCCGAAGAAGTCACAGGATTCGTTCAGGCGGCGCGGGCATCGGCCGGGATCGGCGCGGCTCCGGGGGCTAAGGGCGGCGGCGATGGCGGCGCCGGGGACGCGGTCGATCTCGATTGGCCCTCCTATGGCGCCGGGCGGACGCGGGGCGCGCCGTGGTTCCTGCTGTCCGCTCTTGCCCTGGCGGCATCAGGGGTGCGGATCCTGATGCATGGCACCAACCGCTTTTCCGCCGGACCCGGGATCGCCGACGCCCTGGCGGCCTTTAGCCGCGCGCCCGCCGCCGATCTCGGGGAGGCGCGGCGGCAGATCGCCCTAGCAGGCTTCGCCTATCTGCCGCTCGCGGGCCTGTCACCCGCCCTTGACGGGCTGCTGAATTTGCGGGCTTTGCTGGGCGTCCGCTCGCCGCTCAATACCGTCGCCCGGCTGCTCGATCCCCTCGACGCGCGGGCCGGCATCGACGGGGTCTTCCATCCCGCCTATATCGGGCTGCACCTCGCCGTGGCGGCGGCGCTCGACCGTCCCGGCCTGCTGGTCCTCAAGGGCGGCGGCGGCGAGGCCGAGCGCAATCCGCTGAAACCGGCGGTGGCGCAGGTCCATCGCCGCGGCCGCAGCCCCTACGAACTGGCGCTGCCGGCCCTGGCCCCGGCGGGTGCGCGCCCGCCTGCGGGGGATGTCGCGGCCCTCCTCGATCTGTGGCGGGAGGGGCGCGGGCCGCCGGCGGCGGCGGAGATTGTCATCGGGACGATCGCCCTGGCCCTGCTGGCGCTCGATCGGGCGCCGGACGCCGCCGCGGCCGACGAGCAGGCAAAGGCGATCTGGGCCCGGCGGCCGGCCGCACGCGGCTGACGGGCGGCCATCCCCATGGTGGTTTTGGCAGAAAATGCGTTATCCCCGTCCTTGCCGCCAAAACCACCCGTGGCAGAATGAGGCCGGCTGAAGCGGGATCGGGGATGGATCATGACCAGCGGAGAAGGCGCCGTGGAACCGGCCGCCGGCGCTTTGCGCCTCGGGCGGCGCAATGCCGCCGTTCTGGCACTCTGCCAGGCGCTCTATACCTGCGCGATCGCGGTCGATCTCACCCTCACCGGCCTGGTCGGCTATTCTCTGGCGGCGGACAAGGCGCTCGCCACGCTGCCCTTCTCGCTCATCACGATCGCGGCGGCCGCGACCACGGCCTTCGCCTCGCTGCTCATGCAGCGCATCGGGGCGAAAGCGAGCTTCATGCTCGGCGCCCTGGCCGGCGCGCTGGGCGGGGCGATCTCGGTCGTGGCCATTCTGCACCAGAGTTTCGCCCTCTTCTGCGCCGGCACGGCGATGGTCGGAATCTTCCAGGCCTTCTCGCGCTATTACCGGCTGGCGGCGGCCGACGGCGTGGGCCCGGCGGAGAAGAGCCGGGCGATCGCCATCGTGCTCACCGGCGGCGTCGCGGCGGCGGTGCTCGGTCCCGCGATCGCGGCCGGGAGCAAGAGCCTCCTCGCGCCTACGCTTTTCGCCGGTTCCTATCTCGTCGTGAGCCTGTTCGGCCTGCTGTCGGTGCTGGTGCTGGCGCTCTTTCTCCGCGATCCCCCGGCAGCACCGGCGCTGGCGCCTCAGCCTGAAGCAGCCGAACCGGCGGCGGTGGCCGCACCGGCGCGCCCGCTCGGCACCATCATCCGCCAGCCGATCTTTCTCGCCGCGCTGGCCAATAACGTCGTCGGCTATGCGGTGATGATGTTCGTCATGACGGCGACGCCCCTCGCCGCCCTCGCCTGCCATCATTCCATCGATGATAGTGCCGGCATCATCCAGTGGCACCTCGTCGGCATGTTTGCGCCATCCTTCTTCGCCGGCTACCTGATCCGCCGCCTCGGCATGATTCCGGTGCTGGTGACCGGCACGCTGCTCGCGGCGCTGTGCGGGGCGATCGCGCTGGCCTCGACCGCGCTGCCGGCCTTCTATGTCGCGCTGCTCGCCCTGGGCGTCGGCTGGAACTTCCTCTATGTCGGCGGCTCGACCCTGCTGGCGCAATCCTATCGTCCCGCCGAGCGCGGCAAGACGCAGGCGGCGTGCGAATTCACGACCTTCGCCGCCAGCGCGCTGGCCTCGCTCGCCGCCGGCCAGATGCTGAACCGTCAGGGCTGGGCGGCGGTCAATATCGCCATCCTGCCGCTGCTGGCCGTGGCCCTGGCGGTGACGATCTGGTGGGCGGTGCGGAACCGCCAGACCGCTCTCGCCCAGGCGATGGGGATGTCGTAGGATCGGCTTGGATGAAGATTCGAGGAGCGGTCCATGGAGCAGAAGGATCAAGCGCCGCCGCGGCACGATCATGGCGATGAACACGGCCACGGCCACGATCACGATCATGACCACGACCACGACCACGATCATCAGGCGGTTCCCGACGCGCCGGCGTTGCAGGTGAAGGCGCTGGAGACGCTCCTCGTGCGCAAGGGGCTGGTGGAAAGCGCCACGCTCGACGCGCTGATCGAGACCTACGAGCACAAGATCGGGCCGCGCAACGGCGCCCGCGTGGTCGCGAAAGCCTGGGTCGATCCGGCCTACAAGGCGTGGCTGTTCGAGGATGCGAGCGCCGCGATCGCCGATCTCGGCTATACCGGCCGCCAGGGCGAGCACATGGTCGTGGTCGAAAATACCCCGGGCCTGCACAATCTCGTCGTCTGCACGCTCTGCTCCTGCTATCCCTGGGCGGTGCTGGGGCTGCCGCCGGTCTGGTACAAGTCGGCGCCCTACCGCTCGCGCGCCGTCATCGATCCGCGCGGCGTGCTGCGCGAATTCGGGCTCGATCTTGCACCCGAGGTCGAGGTCCGGGTGTGGGATTCGACCGCCGAGGTCCGCTATCTCGTGCTGCCCGAACGCCCGGCCGGAACGGAAACCATGAGCGAAGCGGCGCTGGCCGGGCTCGTCACCCGCGACGCCATGATCGGGTTGGCGAAAGTGGAGCCGGTGCCGGCCAGCACGGGGGTTGCGACCATGAGGCCCTTTTGCCCGGCGTCGAGATGC
>CALCYJ010000153.1 GCA_937905845.1 uncultured Rhodospirillales bacterium | reverse complement strand
CCTGGGCAGCGAGAATGCCTTCCGCCTGGCCTTCCACGCTTTTTTCTGTGTAGCCTACTTTGGCCGAGCCATCGTTATTGATCGCCGACCCCTTGACCACCGCATGGATGGTATCGCCATCGGCCAGGGCGTCAGACAGCCGTTTCAGCACCACGATTCCGACCCCGCTGCCGATCACGGTGCCCGCCGCCTGCGCGTCGAAGGCACGGCAATGGCCATCGGGCGAAAGTATTGCACCCGGCTGGTAGCGGTAGCCGCCCTCGTGCAGCAGATTGACCCAGACGCCGCCCGCCATAGCCATATCCGCCTCGTGATTGAGCAATCCTCGGCAGGCAACGTGGATTGCCGCGAGCGACGTGGAACAGGCAGTTTGTACGGTGATTCCGGGCCCGCGCAGGTTGAGCTTGTAGGAGACGGTGGTGGTCATCGAATCCTTGTTATTGCCGTTCATCAGCCCCTGCAGGGAGGATATGTCCTGCATGTCCGAGAAATGCCCGCTGGAGAGCAGATTGAGCATCAAATAGGTGTTCACGCCGCAGCCCGCATAGACGCCGATCGGATCGATGCAGGCCGAAGCGTCATAACCCGCATCTTCCAGCGCCTGCCATGCGGTTTCCAGGAAGAGCCGGTGCTGGGGATCCATCTCTGCCGCTTCGCGCGGCGTATAACCGAAAAAGGAAGCGTCAAAAAGATCCACACCCTCCAGCCTTGCGCCGGCGCTGACAAAAAGGGGATCGTCCCGCAGCGTTGCCGGAATGCCGCGCGCTTGCAATTCGCTATCGCTGAACGGAACGATGGACTCCACGCCGTCCCGCAGGTTGCACCAGAAGGCGTTGACATCGTCCGCGCCGGGAAAGCGGCCCGCCATGCCGATGATCGCAATTTCGATGCCTGTGTCCTCCGGCAATTCGTCTTCATGCTGCATCAATGAATCCTCTCTGCTTTCTGCCTGCGTTGAATAAAAGCGCCGCGTTGGCGCTGTGCCCGCTCCTGGTGGCGGGGCAGGGACAAGTGTTCGATCCGTTCCTGCCCGAGAAATTTTGCCAGACCGGCAACCGTGGTGTATTTGAAGAGGTCGATAATGGCGATGCGGGTGCTTAACCGTTCTTCCAGCTTGCATTGCACCTTGATCAAGAGCAGCGAATGACCGCCGAGATCGAAAAAATTGTTATGCAGCCCGACACGGGGAATCTCCAGAATTTCGGCCCAGACATCCGAGACCATCGTTTCGATTTTGCTGACAGGCGGGTCGTAATCCTTCTCGTTCAGCTGCTCGGGCAAGGGTAGTCCCTTCCGATCGATCTTGCCGTTGGGACCGAGCGGCAGTGCATCCAGAAAGACAAACAGGCTCGGAAGCATATAATCGGGAAGAACCGTGCCGAGCGCCGCCCTGAGCAGCGCAGAATTGAGCAGCACCCCCGCATGCGGCACCACATAAGCGACCAGGCGCGTGCCGTTGCGGCTTTCCTGCGCTGTCACGACCGCTTGGCGTACTCCGCTTTGGGCCAATAGCTGCGCCTCGATTTCGCCAAGCTCGACGCGAAAGCCGCGTATCTTGATCTGGTGATCGAGGCGGCCCACATATTCCAGTTGCCCGTCCGTCCGCCAGCGCACCCGGTCGCCCGTGCGGTAGAGGCGTCCCCCGGTCTGGCTGAACGGATCGGCAACGAATCGATCGCCGGTCAACGCCGGACGCTCGAGATACCCGCGCGCCAGGGCCATGCCCCCTATATAGAGTTCACCGATAGCGCCGGGGGGTGCGAGATTCAGTTCTGTATCGAGCACATATGCATTCCGCTCGCCCACCGGCCTGCCGATCGGCGCGTATTCTTCCTCGATACGCGCCGCGGAATTGCCCACCCAGGCCGTCGGCGTAATAATCGTTTCGGTGGGGCCATACGCATTGACAAGCCGGACATTCGGGAAGGCTGACCTGGTTGCGGCGAGGTCCGCGGCAAACCAGGCTTCCCCTCCTGCGATGCAGGTGCGGACGGACGCACCGTTCCCGTTCTTGAGCGGCAGGATCAGCCGCAAATAGGCGGGGGGCAAATGCAGCGTTGTAATCCGGTGCGCCCGGATGAGGTCGGTGAAATTGTCGCTGGCCAGCCCCCGCGCGGACGACAGTACGACCGTCCCGCCCTTGCATAATGGGGTCATCCACTGTTCCACGGCCGCATCGAAGTTCATGGAGAAAAACATGAGCTCCCGGTCCCCGGGCTGGACATCGTAGATTTTCCCAATAGCGGCCAGATGCATGGACAATGGGCCGTGGGTCACCATGACGCCTTTGGGCCTGCCGGTCGATCCGGAGGTATAAATCACGTATGCCAGGTTATCGTCCTGTACGGCAATGCCGGGATTGGCCGCGTTCGCGGCGCTCAGGTCGAGCGTGTCAAGCTCCAGGACATCGAGCTCCGATGAATGCGGGATGCGTGACCTGACGGCGCTTTGCGTC
>CALCYJ010000152.1 GCA_937905845.1 uncultured Rhodospirillales bacterium | reverse complement strand
GGCACCGCTGATGGCCACGTCGATCCTCGGCCTGCCGGCGCTGTCGGTCCCGACAGGTCTCTATCGGGACGAAGGCCGGCTCGACGACAGATCCGACGACAGGCCCGCGCGCGCGCCGGGCGCCGTGCCGACCGGCGTTCAGATCGTGGCCGGACCGTTCCGCGAGGATCTCTGTTTCGATGCGGCGGAGGTAATCGAAGCGGCTTGGCCCATGCCGACGCCGATCGATCCTTTAGGGGTGCCGTGATGGCGCGCCGGCCGGGGCATGGGCGGCTTCTGTCGCATTACGATTTCGGCCGCACCACCGTCTATGCCTGCCAGCACGATCCGCGCTTCGCCTATTGCGCCTATGTGCCGGAAAGCTACGAGGAAGACGGCGCCCGCCGCTATCCGCTGCTGGTCGTGGTGCATGGCACGCTCCGCGACATGACGTCCTATCGCGACGCTTTCGCCGCTTTCGCCGAACGCCGCCAGGCGATCGTGCTGGCGCCGCTCTTCCCGGCTGGCATCACCGCGCCGAACGATCTGTCCAGCTACAAGATGCTGCGGGCGGGCGATCTGCATTACGACGCCGTGCTGCTGGCGATGATCGGCGAGATGGCGGCGCGCTATCGTCTTGACGCCGGCCGGTTCGCGCTGTTCGGCTTCTCGGGCGGCGGCCATTTCGCCCACCGCTTCTTCTATCTCCACCCCGAGCGTCTCGCCGCCGTCTCCATCGGCGCGCCGGGCGTGGTGACGCTGCTGGATTTCGAGCGCGACTTCTGGGTCGGCGTGCGCGATTTCAGAGCGCGCTTCGGCAAGGCGATCGACCTCGACGCCATGCGCCGGACCGCGGTGCAGATGGTGGTCGGCGGCGAGGATACCGACACCTGGGAAATCACCGTCAAGCCGGGCAATCCCTGGTGGATGGCGGACGCCAACCTTGCCGGCGGCAACCGCCAGGACCGGCTGCGTTCCTTGAAGACAAGCTTCGAGGCGCAGGGCATCGCCGTCCGCCTCGATATCGTCCCCGGCGTCGCCCATCGGCGCGACGGGCTGATGCCGGCCGTCGAATCCTTTCTGACCGAGAGTTGGCCGATCTGAGCCGGCCGCAGAGCCGGGAGCAAAACGCCAAACGTGACAAGGGAGGCCCCATGAGAAAATTCCTGCCGCTTGCCGCGGCGCTCATCTTAAGCGCCGGCGCCGCCTTCGCCCAGGATGCGCCAAGGGCGGGCGGCACGCTCACCATCGCGCTCAATTCCGACATCCGCAGCCTGGAGCCCGGCGTCAACCGCGATAACAACACCGATACGGTGATCCTCCAGATGTTCGAGGGCCTGGTCGGCTACCGGATGGATTTGAGCCTCGGACCGGCGCTGGCGCAATCCTGGACCCTCTCGCCCGACGGGCGGGCCTATCGCTTCACCTTGCGCCCGGGGGTGATGTTCCAGAACGGCACGCCGCTCACCGCCGCCGACGTGGTCTGGAGCTGGAACCGGCTGATCGGGCAGGCGGGCTGGACTTGCCGCAATTATTTCGATGGCACCGCCGGGGCCAAGGTCGTTGCGGTCGAAGCGCCCGACCCGCAGACGGTGGTCTATCGGCTCGAAAAGCCGAACGCGATGTTCCTGAAGCAGCTCGCCAATGTCCAATGCGGCGTGCTGGTATCGAGCCCGGACAGCGTGGGCAAGGACGGCACCTGGAAGACGCCGATCGGCACCGGCCCCTTCCAGTTCAAGGAATGGAAGCGCGATCAATACATCACGCTGAAGCGCTTCGCCGGCTATCGATCGAGCTCCGCACCCGCCAACGGCTATTCCGGCGCCCGCAAGGCCTATGTCGACGCGGTGAAATTCCAGGTCATTCCCGACGAGAGCGCGACCGAGGCGGCGCTTGAGACCGGCGCGATCGACGTGCTGACCGGCCTGCCGACGGAGAAGATCGCCGCCATGAAGAAGGCCGGCCTCAAGGTCCTGTCGGCGCCGGGGCTCGGCTGGTACACGCTCCTGCTCAATACCAAGGACCCGCTGCTGTCGAACGTCAAGGTCCGCCGCGCCATGGCCGAGGCGATCGACATCAACCAGATCGCGGCCGCCAATCCCGGCGGCCTCGTCAGCGGCAATCCCTCCGCCGTCAGCAATTCCAGCGCCTATTTCAGCGCGGCGTTCCTCGCCTGGCCGGCCTATAACCCGAAGCACGCGGCGGCGCTCCTGAAGCAGGCCGGCTACAAGGGCCAGCCGATCGAGATCGAGACCAATAAGCGCTACACCGACATGTACAACAACGCGGTGATGATCCAGGCGATGCTGGCCGCCGCCGGCTTCAATGCCAAACTCGAAGCGCTGGATTGGGCGACCCAGCTCAACAATTATCTGAACGACAAGTTCCAGGTGCAGTCCTTCGGCTTTTCCGGGCGTTTCGATCCCGGCCTGATGTATGCGGCCTTCCTGGCCGACCGTTCCAAGTTCCAATGGGCGCAATGGGACGATCCGAAGGCGCTGGCGTTGCTCGACGAGAGCGCCGCCACCAACAACGAGGCCCGTCGCAAGGACATCTTCCTGCAACTGCATCAGATGATCCGTCAGCAGGTGCCGATCATCGGCCTCTATTACATTCCGGTGGTGGATGCGGTGAGCCCGAAAGTGCAGGGCTACCAGCCCTGGGGCGGCCGGCCGAGAGCCTGGGGGGTGTGGAAGCAGAACTAAAGGTTTGAAGCGTGGCGGCGCGCGGTGGTAAACCGCGCGCCGTCATCGCCGCGATCCGCCGGGCGGTGGTCTGGTCACAGGTTGGCCTGGACGAGGTCCGCCACCTGCTCGAAGGCGGCCAGGGCGGCGCGCGACTTGCCGGCATAGCCCATGAAATTATGGATCATTCCCGGCATGCAGCGGCTTTGCACGCGGCAGCCCGCCCGGATCATGGTCTCGGCCAGCATCGCGCCCATGCTGCATAAGGGATCGCAGGCGGCGACGACGATGGCGCTGGGCGGCAGGCCGGCCAGGTTCGGCCATAGCAGCGGCGAGGCGCGCGGATCCCGCGCCGCCCGCGGGGTCGGCAGATATTGCTCGGCGAACCATTCCATCGTGGCGCGGTCGAGGAAATAGCCGTCGCTGAAGCGGGCGACCGATTCATAGGCCGGCCCTTCGTCGCAATAGGGACGGAAATCCGCCAGCGGATAGAGCAGCAGCAGGAAGCTGGCCGGCGGACCGGCATCGCGGCCCGCGAGGGCGGCGACCAGGGCGAGCGCGCCGCCGGCGCTGTCGCCGCCAAGGCCGATGCGGCGCGGGTCGCACTTGAGCTGCGCGGCATGCCGGCAGGCCCAGCGATAGGCCGTCTCGGCATCTTCCACCGCGGCCGGGAAACGATGCTCCGGCGCCAGCCGGTAGTCCGGCACCAGAACGGCGGCGCCGCTTCGCGCCGCCAGCGCTGCGGACTGGTTTTCATAGGCCGCCGCGTCGCCGACCACATAGCCGCCGCCGTGAAAATACACCAGCAGCGGCAGGGGCGCCGCGCCGGCCGGCCGGTCCGGGCGATAGAGGCGTGCCGAAAGAGTGCTGCCGTCGGCCCGGACGATCGACAGGGTTTCCGCGTTTGCCGCCGCGCCCGCGCTGACGCCCCGCGCGAGATAGCGTTCGCGATAGGCTGTCCGCGCCTCGGCCACCGGCAGGGTGTGGATGCCGCGGCCGGCCGCCGCGCGGGCAAGCGTGATCATTTCCGCCAGTTCCGGGTCCAGGGTCATGTCGCTTGTCCCGCCCTCTCGCCTGCCTTGCCGACCTCTATAATTGCATTTAATGTTTATAAAAATCAATCAGAGGCTCGTTATGCCCCCTTCCACCCCGACCCTCCTGCCGCCGCCGGCGGTGGAAACGCCCAAACTCTTCTCCGCCGGGCATTTCCGCACGGAGGATCGCGTGCGGATGCTGGGCTGGATCCGGCGGTATCCGTTCGGCACGCTGATGACCATCGGGGCGGAAGGCCTGCGCGCCACCTCGCTGCCTTTCGTGATCGACGAGGATGCCGAGGCGGGGGGGGATTCTCCCATCCATCTCGTCGGCCATCTGGCGGCCCGCAATCCCCACGCGGCGGAGCTGGCAACCGTGGGTTCCGCCCTGGTCGTGATCAACAGCCCGAGCGCCTATATCTCGCCGCGCTGGTATGCCGGCGCCGCGAATGTGCCGACGTGGAATTACGTGGGGATCCAGGTGCGCGGGCCGATTGAAGTTCTGCCCGGGGCCGAAGCGCGCCGGCAGGTGCTGGAGCGGACCGCTTCCGCCTTCGAGCGCGCCGCCACACCGCCCTGGCAATTGAGCGATGCGCCGGCGGAGCTGGTGGAGCGGCTTTTGGGCGGCATCGTCGCCTTCCGGATCGGCCCCTGCGCGCTCGAATGTATCGAGAAGCTCGGGCAGAACAAGCCCGGCGCGGATTTCACCGGCACGATCGCAGGCCTGCGTGCCGCGGGCGACGAGATGAGCGCGGCGGTCGCGCACCTGATGACCGAGGTGATGGCGTAATCGGGGCGCATTTCTCGATCAGGCTGATTGGCGAAATTCTCCTGATCTATTGTTTTGACGCCTATGGCGAGGAGGGGAAGCCGTCCCTTCGCCTTAGGCTTCAGGGCGCGTCGCCGATCTTGAACCAGCAGGGGCCGGGTGTGCTCGGCGGCACCTTGCGTTGTTTTTTATTTATCATAAATGCAATTTACCGCCGTCCTTGACGGCGCTGCAAGGCGGGGTTAAAATTCAATAAGCTGATAATCGTTCATCTTATTGAACGATTTGGATGGCCTGACCCCGGTTCGCACCGTCGCTCTGGCCCGGTTCGGCCGGTCCCTCCGGGGCTTCCGTCCGGCTTCAAATGGTTGCAACAGATACCCGCCCTCGCGGCGGGCCCGACCGGAGAGTGTTTTCATGAAACTGAACAACGACAGGCTTTTTCGGCGCCAAGCCTATATCAACGGCGCCTGGGTCGATGCGGACGGCAAGGCGACGGTGAGCGTGCGCAACCCGGCGACCGGCGAGATCCTGGGTGCGGTGCCGCGCATGGGGGCGGTGGAAACACGGCGCGCCATCGCGGCGGCCGATGCAGCACTTCCCGCCTGGCGGGCCAAGACCGGCAAGGAGCGCGCCGCGATCTTGCGCAGATGGGCCGATCTCCTGATGGCGAACCAGGAGGACCTGGCGCTGATTATGACCAGCGAGCAGGGCAAGCCTCTGGCCGAATCCATGGGCGAGATCGTCTATGCCGCCGCCTTCATCGAATGGTTTGGCGAGGAGGCCAAGCGCATCTACGGCGATACGATCCCGGGCCATGCCGCCGACAAGCGCATCGTGGTGATCAAGCAGCCGATCGGGGTCACGGCGGCGATTACGCCCTGGAACTTTCCCGCCGCCATGATCACGCGCAAGGCGGGGCCGGCGCTCGCCGCCGGCTGCACGATGGTGGTGAAGCCGGCCAGCCAGACGCCCTATTCGGCCCTGGCCCTGGCCGAGTTGGCCGAGCGCGCGGGCGTGCCCAAGGGCGTGTTCAGCGTGGTGACCGGCAGCGCGGCGGAGATCGGCGGCGAGATGACCTCGAACCCGACCGTGCGCAAGCTTTCTTTCACCGGCTCCACCGAGGTCGGCCGCCAGCTCATGGCCCAATGCGCGGGCAGCATCAAGAAGGTCTCGATGGAACTGGGCGGCAATGCGCCCTTCATCGTTTTCGATGATGCCGATCTGGACGCGGCGGTGGAAGGCGCGATGGCGTCGAAATACCGCAATACCGGCCAGACCTGCGTCTGCGCCAACCGTCTGCTGGTGCAGGATGCCGTCTATGATGCCTTCGCCGGCAAGCTGGCGAAGGCGGTGCAGGGGCTCAAAGTGGGCAACGGGCTCGAACCCGGGGTCAACCAGGGTCCGCTGATCAATATGGCGGCGGTGGAGAAGGTCGAGGAGCATATCGCCGACGCGGTGGGCAAGGGCGCGCATATCGTGACCGGCGGCAAGCGCCACGCGCTGGGCGGCTCGTTCTTCGAACCCACCATCCTGGCCGAGGTCAATCCGCAGATGCTGATCGCGCGCGAGGAGACGTTCGGCCCGGTGGCGCCGCTGTTCCGCTTCCGCCATGACGCCGATGCCATCGCCATGTCGAACGACACCGAATTCGGCCTGGCGAGCTATTTCTACGGCCGCGACATCAACCGGGTCTGGCGTGCGGCGGAAGGGCTCGAATACGGGATGGTCGGCATCAATACCGGCCTGATCTCGACCGAAGTGGCGCCCTTCGGCGGCGTCAAGGAATCGGGCCTGGGGCGCGAAGGGTCGAAATATGGCATCGAGGATTATCTCGAGATCAAATACCTCTGCTTCGGCGGCATATAGTCCCGGCATTCCGGAGAGCGGCAGGCGGGTTGGATAAGATCAGATGAAGCGTTCAGAGGCGGTAGCGACAAAAAGCATGGCTACAAAGGTCGAGAAGGGCGTTCCCGCCCTCATTCGCGGCTGCCGGATTCTCGACACGATCATGGCATCGGATCAGCCCCTCACGGTGTCTGATCTCGCCCGGCAGTTGGCGCTGCCCAAGAGCACGGTCCATGGCCTGTGCACCACGCTGGTCGACCTCGGCCT
>CALCYJ010000151.1 GCA_937905845.1 uncultured Rhodospirillales bacterium | reverse complement strand
AGGCGCGGCATATTCCGGCACCAGGCGGGCGATAAGGGCGCGCATCTCGTCCGAGCGGCGGGCCAGCGCCGCGGCTTCAAGCTCGTCCAGAAGCGGCACCAGCAGCCGATAGTCGATGGCGCGCGGGGCGGCGAGCAGGATGCCGTCCTGCGCCGTCGGCACGAGATGCTCGCTCTCGTGCAGCAGTTCCTCGTGCAGCTTCTCCGCCGGCTTGAGGCCGATATAGGTGATGGCGACGTCCTTTTCCGGCACCAGCCCGGCGAGCCGGATCATCTGCCGCGCCAGGTCCTGGATGCGGACCGGCTCGCCCATGTCGAGAACGAAGATCTTGCCGCGGCCGCCGTCCTCCGTGGGCGAGAGCGCCGAGGCCTGCAAGGTCAACTCCACCGCCTCGCGCGTCGTCATGAAATAGCGCGTGACCTCGGGGTCGGTGACGGTAAGCGGGCCGCCATGGGCCAACTGGCTCTGGAACAGCGGCACCACCGAGCCGGTCGATCCCAGAACATTGCCGAAGCGCACGGTGACGAAGCGTGTGCCGCCGCCCTGTAGGCTCAGCGCCTGGCAATAGATTTCGGCGATGCGCTTGCTCGCCCCCATGACGCTGGTGGGATTGACCGCCTTGTCGGTCGAGATCATCACCATGACGGCGACCGCGGCGCGCCGGCAGGCATCGGCGACGTTGCGGGTGCCGACGACATTGGTGAGCACACCCTCGGCCGGATTGTCCTCGACGAGCGAGAGATGCTTCAGCGCCGCGGCATGGAATACCAGTTCCGGCCTGAAGGCGGCGAAGATCTCGCCGAGCCGGGCGCGGTCGCGCACATCGCCCAGCACCGCCAGGCGCTCGACCCCGGGCCGTGTCTCCGACATTTCGCGGTCGATGCGGTAGAGGTTGTATTCGCCGCTGTCGAACAGCGTGAGGGCGGCGGGGTCGAGATCGGCGATCTGGCGCACCAGCTCGGCGCCGATGGTGCCGCCGGCGCCCGTCACCAGCACCCGCCGGCCGCGGATGAGGGCGGCCATCGCCTCGCGGTCGAGGACTTTCTGCGGCCGCCCGAGCAGATCCTCGACATCGACCGGGCGGATTTCCAGCGACCTGCCGTCGCCGCGCTTGAAATCGGTCAGGCGCGGCAGGCGGGCCAGGGTCAGACCGAGCCGGTCGACCTCGTCCAGCAGCCGGCGCACGGTGGTGCCGCCCACCTGCTCGCCGGTGATGATCAGCCGCTGCGGACGGCGGTTGCGCTGCTCCAGCCGCGCCACGATCTGTGGCAGATCCTCCACGGTGCCGAGCACGCGGATGCCGTGAATGTCGCGGCCCTGGCGGCTCGGCTTGTCGTCGAGCAGCCCGACCACGCGATAGGCGGCGCCGCGCTGGCGCGCCATGTCGCGGATGAAGGTTTCGGCGGCGATGCCGGCCCCGACCAGGAGTACCGGCACGCGGTTAGCGGCCTGGCGGTCGAAGACGAGGCCGAGGTCGCCGTCCTTGAAGGCGCGGTAGAGCAGCCGCGGCGCGGCCAGCGCCACGGCGAGCAAGGGGCCGAGCAGCAGCAGGCTCGAGCGCGGCACATAGGCCAGCCTGGTCACGACGAAGAGCAGCGGCACGAAGACGAGCAGCGCCAGCGCCACCGATTTCAGGATCGCGAGCAGATCGTTGAACGAGGCATAGTGCCACATGCCGCGGTAGAGCCCCATGGACCAGAAGACGATGCCGCAGACGGCGGCGAACATCAGCGTGTCCGGCCACAGGAAGAAGACCGATTGGGGATGGCCGTAATTGAAATAGCCGAGCCAGACGGCAAGCGTGAAGGAAAGCGCCGACATGACGAGGTCGTGGACCGCCACCGCCAGGATGCGGCGGTTGAGCGGCATGCGCCCGCGGGTCTTCAGCTCACCCGGCATGGGAAGGCCTTTCCCCGGGTGCGGCGAAATGCGCCAGCATGAGGGCGGTGAGGACGGCGCCCGCGGCCAGCGCCGCGCCGCCTGCGGCCGGGTGGCGGGTGGCGCAGGCTGCAAGCGCGATCAGCGCGGCGTCGAGGAGTGCCAGCCGCAGCGTCACCTTGCCGTGGCTGTTCAGGCGCCGGGCGCCCTGCTGATAGAAATGCTGGCGATGCGCCTGCCAGATACGCTCGCGCCGCCATGCCCGGCGCGCCAGCGTCAGGCTGGCATCGGCGAGATAATAGAGCGGCAGCAGCAAGGCCGCCGGCCAGGCGCCGGCGGCGGCAAGCGTGAGCAGCAGCCAGCCGGAGAGAAAGCCCAACGTCACGCTGCCGACATCGCCGAGAAAGATCCTGGCCGGCGGCCAGTTCCAGGCGAGGAAGCCGGCCGCGGCCGCGGCGAGGGTCAGGCCTTGCGGAATGGCCGGCGCCGCCTGACCCAACAGGATCGCGACCAGGGAAGCGCCGCCGCCCACGGCGATGCATTCGACGCCGCTGATCCCGTCGATCCCGTCCATGAAATTGAAGAGATTGACGAACCACAGCCAGAGCAGGCCGGCGGCAAGCCGGTCGAGGGGCAGCGGCAGCAGGCCCTGGAATACCGGATGGCCGGCCGGCAGGGCCGCCACGCCGGCTGCGACCGCCGCCGCCTGGACCAGAAGACGCGGCATCACCGGCAGCGGCCAGAGATCGTCGATAAAGGACAGGCCGGCCAAGACCAGGGCTGCTCCCAGCACGAGCCCGAGCCTCAGGCCCTGCGCGCCGATGCCCTCCGGCGCCCACAGCCCGGCCAGCGCCCAGGCCGCCGCCACGACCGGCACCACGGCCAGCCCGCCGCCGCGTGGCGTCGGCACGCTATGGCTGGAGCGCTCGTTGGGATGGTCGAGCAGCGCGCGGCGGCCAAGCCAGGCCCTCACCCAGCCGGTGGCGGCAAGGGCGGCGAGGAAGGCGGCCGGCGGCAGCAGCAGGATGGCGCTCATATCGCCGGTTCATAGCGCAATTGGCCGGCCGGGTTAACCGCGATTTACCGGCAGGGTGCCGGCGAGAGGCTATTGGTTAACCCTTCTAAGGCCGGAAGAGGGTGCCGGCGGCGCCAGAATGGCGGCATAGGCGGCGACCAGGCAGAGCACCGAAACCCACCAATTCTGCCAGATGCCGAAGCTTAAACAGGCGATGCCGAGCCCGGTCGTCAGCATGCCGGCGATCGCGGCGCGGGCGAAGCGGTCTTCGAGCCTTGCCACCGAAAAAAACAGCAGGCAGAGCAGCCAGGCCGCCAGCAGGATCCCCGGCACGCCCAGTTCGAGCCAGATTTGCAGCAGGCCGTTATGGGGATGCAGGCTCATGGCCTGGCCGCCGGTCGGCAGGAGGGTCTGGCCGCCGGGAATGGCGCGCGAGGAATTCATTCCCCAGCCGCGGAACGGGTGCTCGCGGATGCGCTCGGCGGCGAAGCGCCAGATGTAGAGCCGGTGCATGGCGGAATATTTGACGCCGCTGAGCGCCTGCCGCCAATGGGCGGGCGCGAGCGGGCCGAAGGGCAGCAGCGGCATGATGAGGGCGAGCAGCGCGGCGATGATGCCGCCGGCCCGCACCAGCTTCGCCCCCCACCACCAGGCCAGGGCCATGACGAGGAGCCCGGCCAGGACCGCGAGCCTGGAACTGTCGCTGTTGGTGAAGGTGCTGAGAAGGGGCGCCGGCAGGAGAATGGCGACCGCCGCTCCCCTGAAGCCAAACCGGGCGAGCGCCATGGCGGCGGCGAAGCTCGAAAGCAGCGCCAGCACCATCGGCCGGTCGACGACGCCACCGCCGACCCTCTCGCTACCGGTGACGGCGGATTTGAGCAGCCGGTTGGCGATATCGCCGCTCGCGACATCGAGGGCGAGCAGGCAGAGGCCGAGGAGGAATCCGATGACGAGGAACCGCCCGAAAAGCCGGCGCGCATCCTCGTCGAGCCGCGGGGCCGCCGCCTGGAGCGCCAGCGCGAAGAGGAAGAGGATCACGAGCGAGCGCACCAGCGTCAGGGCCTCGTGCGCGCTGATGGCCCATAGGGCGCTGATAGCGGCCCAGACGAGCAGCAGGCCTAACGGCAGCGCGGCCTTGACCCGGTAAAGGTCGGCGAGCGCATCCTTGCGCCACAGGGCATAGAGGGCGACCAGCCCCGCCAGGCCGAACACCAGGGTGATGGCGGGTGAAGCCGCAAGCGTTACCACGGGGGCCGCGATGGCGATGGCCCCAAGCGCGCGGGCGAGGCGGGGCGGTGGCAGAAGGCTCGGGCTCAACGGCGGATCTCCTCGGGCAGGACGGCGCGATAGACGGCGAGCGTATCGGCGATGAAGGCTTCGACCGAAAATTCCGCCTCGGCGATGGCGCGCCCCGCCGCCGCCAGCCGCCGGCGCAGTTCGGCATCTTCCAGCAGGCGGGCGATCGCCGCCGCCGTGGCCTCGCCATCGCGCGCCGGCACCAGAAGGCCGTTCACCTCGTGGCGCACCACGTCGCGGCAGCCGGGGACATCGGTGGTGACGATGGCGCGGCCGACGGCCGCCGCTTCGATCAGGCCGCGCGGCAGCCCCTCGCGGTAGGACGGCATGCAGATGACCTGGGCCTGCGCCAGCACATTGGGCATATCGGTGGCATAGCCCCACCATTCGACCAGGCCGCGCTCGGTCCAGCCAGCGATTTCGGCTTCCGAAATGGCGGTGGGATTGTCGAAATCGGTGCGCCCGACCATGACGAAGCGGGCCGGGCAGCCCTTGGCCCGCAGGTGCTCGGCGGCGAAGACGAACTCGCGCGCGCCCTTGTCGCCCAGGGTGCGGGCGGGGAACAGGACGATCGGGATGCCTTCGGGCTCGGGGCGACAGGCGAAATGGCGAAGATCGACGCCGCACCCCTTGATCATCACCACCTGGGACGGGCGCACCAGCCGGTTGGCGCGGAACAGCGCGAGATCGTCCGGATTCTGGAATATGGCCTTGGCATTGCGATGGCGGAGCGCGAAACGGTACAGGCGCTTCAGAACCGCCTGCTGGAGGCGGAAGCTCAAACTCCGGCCGGTGAAAAGATAGCCGAGGCCGGTGATGGCGAAAACGGCCGCGGGAACCCGGGCGAGACGGGAGACGATGCCGCCCCAGACGACGGGCTTCATCGCCACATGATGCACGAGATCGGGCTTGAGGGTCAGGATCAGGCGGAACAGCGCCGCGATCAGGCGCAATTCCCCTGTGAGCCCCCGGGTTCCCCGTTTCAGCGGGATGTCGTGATAGGGAAAGCCGTGGTCGCGGATGACGGCGACGAACGTCTCGTCGAAAGGGGCCGCGACATGCACGTCGTAGCCCGCGGCGCGGGCGGCCAGCGCCACCGGCATGCGGTGGGTGGTGAAGAACAGCGCCTCATTGACCAGGAAAAGCAGACGCGGCGGGCGAGCCATCCTCAATCCTCAAGCGCCCGCGCCCTCTCCGCGAGCCGCGCCAGACTAGAGCATATCGCGGAAAAGTGGGATTGCTTTGTCCGGGATGGATCCGGTGTCACAAAGATGCCTCGGTTGCCTTGTCCCGAGCGCGGCTTTCCGTCCGGTTGGCGCCCGATTTTGCTTAACGTTCCCGGCCCGCGCCGTCATTGACAAGGGGCACGCCAGCCGCTATCCAGCCCGCCATGTCTCCGCCGCCCCGCATCGCCATAATCGGCCTGGGCTATGTCGGTTTGCCGCTGGCCGTGGCGCTCGCCCGGCATTTTGCCGTGACGGGCTTCGATATCGACCCGCGCCGGGTGGCGGACCTCAAGCTCGGGATCGACCGCACCGGCGAGGTCGCGGCCGCGGTGCTGGGCGCAAGCGCGCTCCGCGTCCACGCCGACGAGGCGGAGATCGCGGGTCACGACATCTTCATCGTCACCGTGCCGACGCCGGTCGATGCCGACAAGCGGCCCGACCTTGGCCCGCTGCTCGCCGCCTGCGCCAGCGTCGGCCGCAGAATTGGCCCCGGCGCCATCGTGGTATTCGAAAGCACGGTCTATCCCGGCGTGACGGAGGAGATCTGCGGCCCGGCGCTGGCGCGGGCCTCGGGCCTTGAACCGGGCCTGGACTTCTTCCTCGGCTATTCGCCCGAGCGCATCAATCCCGGCGATCGCGAACACACGGTCGAGCGCATCACCAAGGTGGTGGCGGGCGGAACGCCGGCGGTGGCAGAGCGCCTGGGCGAAATATACGGCGCCATCAACGGCGGCAGAATCTTTCAGGCCCGCGACATCCGCACCGCCGAAGCGGCGAAGGTGATCGAGAACGCCCAGCGCGACATCAATATCGCCTTCATCAACGAAGTGACGATGATCTTCCAGAAGCTCGGCCTGTCGGCGCACGACGTGCTTGATGCCGCCGCGACCAAATGGAATTTCCTCCGCTTCGCGCCGGGCCTCGTCGGCGGCCATTGTATCGGCGTCGATCCCTTCTACCTCGCCCATTGCGCCCAGGCGCTGGGCCATCACCCCGAGGTGATCCTGGCCGGGCGGCGCATCAACGACGCCATGGGCGGCTTCATCGCCGGTCATGTCGACGCCGCCATGCCGCGCGCGGGCCGCGCCCTCGTGCTCGGCCTGACCTTCAAGGAGAACGTCCCCGACCTGCGCAATTCCAAGGTGGTGGATATCGTGGCGGCGCTTCAAGCCGCCGGCCATAGGGTCACGGTGCACGATCCGCTGGCCGACGCCGCCCAGGCGCTGGCGCATTACGGCATCACGCTTGCCACGAGCCTCGATGGTCTTACGGGCTTCGATGCCTTGGTCGGCGCCGTCGCCCACGACGCCTATCGCGCCTTCGCGGCGCCCGACCTTGCCCGGCTGCTGAAGCCCGAGGGCTTCGTCGCCGATGTGAAGGGCCTGTGGCGCCATCTGGTGCTGCCCGAGGGGCTGCGCCGCTGGCAGCTCTAAGCCCGGCCGTTCGCCGTCAAACCTCCAGGGTCCGCCCGTTCGCCTCGCGCAGCGGCACCATCAGCAGATAACCCACGGCGAGAAAGGCCAGAATCGCCATCAGTCCGGCGCGCTGGCTGTGCATCCGCTCGGTGATGATGGCGATGGCGAGCGGCGCGAGATAGGCGGTGGCGCGACCCGAAAGGGCATAGAGGCCGAAGAATTCCGTCACCATCGCCGGCGGCGCCATATGCGCGAGATAGCTGCGCGCCGCCGCCTGCATCGGGCCGCCGAAAATGCCGATCAGGATGCCGAAGCCGAGGAAGACGCGCTCCGCCGTGGTCGCGAAGAGCGCGCCTGGATGCAAAGGATCGGGGCCGTGGACGGGCAGGAAGAAGAAGACGCTGTGGTCCGTCATCGACAGGACGCCCAGGGTCGCGATCAGCACCCCCAGGACCGAAAGCTGCATGGTGGCCTTGGCGCCGACATGATCGTCGAACCAGCCGCCGACCATGGCGCCGGCGGCGGCGAAGACGATGATGACGATGCCGAAGATGCCAAGGCTGGCGATGCCCCAGCCGAACATGCCGGCGGCATAGATGCCGCCGAAGGCGAAGACGGCGTTGAGCCCGTCATAGGCGATCATGCGCGCCAGGAGGAAGAGCGCGATCTGGCGGTAATGCCCAAGGCTGCGCACGGTGCCGACGACCGCGACGATGCCGGCCCTTGCGGCGGCGAGCGGCCTTACCCCGGTCGGCCTGGCATCGGGGGTCAGAACGAATAGCGGCAGGCAGAAGACGGCGACCCAGAGCGCCACCAGCGGTCCCGCCACCCGGTCGGGCTGATGGCTCGCGCGGCTGAGGTGGAACCAGGTGTCGTGCGGCAGGCTGAAGCCCGTCAGCATGATGGTCAGCGCGCAGAGCCCGCCGAGATAGCCCATGCCCCAGCCGATGCCGCTCAAACGGCCCATGCGCTCGCGGGAAATCAGGCCGGGGAGCATGGCGTTGCTGAAGACGCCGGAGAATTCCGCGGCGACCGTGCCAAGGATGATCAGCGCGAGGGTCGCGACAATGGCGCCCGGTTCCGCGTGCGGTCTCGCCCACCAGAGCAGCACGCAGGCCACGACCAGCGTGCTCTGAAAGGCGGCCAGCCATTTCTTGCGCGGCCCGGCGGCATCGGCGATGGCGCCGAGAAAGGGGCTGGTCAGCGCGATGATCAGCCCCGCGACCGACTGGCCATAGCCCCATAGCGCCTGGCCCTGCACCGGATCGCCGACCACGGTGGCGGTGAAATAGGGGGCGAAGATGAAGGTGGTGATGAGCGAGAAGAAGGGCTGGTTCGCCCATTCGAACATCACCCAGCCGAAGCGGGCGCGGCCGGTGGCGGTGCTAAGGGCCTGAGCCTTGCCCGGAGCGGCAATGGTGGATTTCGTCATGATTTGCCGGATTTCCTATCGGCCGCCGCGCAGCGAACGCAGATGGCGGTTGGCGAGCGTGAGGCGGGCGAGATCGAGACTGCCGGCCCGGGTGAATTCGGCGATGTCGCGGCCAAGCCGTTCCAGCACCGGGCCCTGGCGCTTCTCCCAGGCGGCGATGGCCTCGCCCAAGTCGGCCGCGCCGGCCGCGCCGGCCGCGCCCTTTGTGCCGATGTCGCGCAGAACCGCGGCCGCGAGCAGGCGCTGCTGCACGTCGAGATCATCCACGACCGCCAGGACCGCCAGGCGCTGCCAGTAATCGGCGGTCGCGATCTCTCCGGCCGCCTCGCGCAGCCAGTCGAGGCTCAAATGCTCGCCGAGCCGGAAATAGAGTTCCGCCGCCTGCTCGACCGGCCTCTTCGCGGTCGCTGCCACCGCGACGATATCGAGGGCGGCGCCGAGCGGGGCGAAGCGCGCGACGAGGGCGGCGATCGCGGATGGCGCGCCATGCTCGACATAGGCGCGGATGCGTTCTTCGAGGCGAGCCGCCATCTGCGGCACCAGCACCTGCGGCAGGCATCGGGTCAGGCGCTCGACCCCGGGACCGTAGGCGGCGATGGCGGCGCCGATATCGATGCCGCCGGGGTTCTGGCGCAAAAGCCACAGCGCGGCGCGGCGCAGCAGCGCGATGCCGGCCAGCATCATCTCGCTCTGGAGGGCCGCCGGCATCTTGCCGTCGAGCGCCTCGATCTCGCGCCACACCTCGCGCATGGCGAAGATTTCGCGCCCCGCCGCATAGGCCCGCGCCACCGCGGCCATCGAGGCTTCCGTCTCCTCCTGGACGTCGCCGGCGAAACCGACGCCGGTGCGGTTGACCATGCTGTTGGCGACCGAGGTGGCGATGATTTCGCGGCGCAGGCGGTGGCGGGAAATGGCGGGAGCGAAACGCTCGCGGAGCGGATGGGGGAAATAGCGCGCGAGGTCGGCGGCGAAATAGGGATCCTCGGGCAGGTCGCTCTTCAGCAGCGCATCGTTCAGATCGGCCTTGGCATAGGCGAGAAGGACGGCGAGTTCCGGCCGGGTCAGGCCGCGGCCCGCCGCCTGGCGGGCGGCAAGCTGCGCCTCGTCGGGCAGGAATTCGACGGCGCGGTCGAGCCGGCCGCGCTGTTCGAGATCGCGCATGAGGCGGGCGTGGGTGGAAAGGGCCGAAGCACCCTGCGCCGCCATCAACGAGAGCGTCTGCGTCTGCTGTTCATTGTCGTTCAGCACGAGGGACGCAACTTCCCCGGTCATGTCGGCCAGGAGCGGATTACGCTTCGATGCGGCCAGCCCGCCTTCCGCCACCACGGCATCGAGGAGGATCTTGATATTCACCTCGTGGTCCGAGCAATCGACGCCGGCGGAATTATCGACGGCATCGGTATTGAGCCTGCCGCCGGCCAGGGCATATTCGATGCGGCCGCGCTGGGTGAAGCCGAGATTGCCGCCCTCCCCCACTACCTTGGCGCGCAGCGCGCCGCCATCGACGCGCAGACTGTCGTTGGCATGATCGCCGACCTCGGCTTGCGTTTCCGACGAAGCCTTGACATAGGTGCCGATGCCGCCGACCCAGAGGAGATCGACCGAGGCTGTCAGAAGGGCGCGGATCAGTTCCGCCGGGCTCAGGCGATCGCGGGGAAGATCGAATTTCGCCACGATCTCGGGCGAGAGGGTCAGATTCTTGGCCCGGCGCTCGAAGATGCCGCCGCCCTTCGAGATCAGCTTGGCGTCGTAATCGGCCCAGGATGAGCGCGGCAGATCGTAGAGCCGCCGCCGCTCGGCGAAGCTCGTTTTCGGGTCGGGGTCGGGATCGATGAAGATATGGCGATGGTCGAAGGCGGCGAGCAGCCGGATCGTCTCGCTCTGGAGCATGCCGTTGCCAAAGACGTCGCCCGACATGTCGCCGATGCCGACGACGCTGAAAGGCTCGCGCAGGATGTCGCGGCCAAGCTCGCGGAAATGGCGCTTCACCGCGGTGAAGGCGCCGCGCGCCGTGACGCCCATCGCCTTGTGGTCGTAGCCGGCCGAGCCGCCGGAGGCGAAAGCATCGCCGAGCCAATAGCCATATTCCGCCGAGATCCCGTTGGCGATGTCGGAGAAGCTCGCGGTGCCCTTGTCGGCCGCCACCACGAGATAGGAATCGTCACCATCGTGCCGCACCACCTTTTCCGGCGGCACCACGCGCTGGCCCACGAGATTGTCGGTGAGGTCGAGCAGGCCGCGGATCAGCGTCTTGTAACAGGCGATGCCGTCGGCCAGCACCGCCTCGCGGCCGCCCTCGACGGGGGGTCGCTTCGGCACGAAGCCGCCCTTGGCGCCGACCGGCACGATCACCGCGTTCTTCACCATCTGCGCCTTCATGAGGCCCAGGATCTCGGTGCGGAAATCCTCGCGCCGGTCGGACCAGCGGATGCCGCCGCGCGC
>CALCYJ010000150.1 GCA_937905845.1 uncultured Rhodospirillales bacterium | reverse complement strand
GCGGCCGTGCGCCAGGCCCACCGCGGCACCGAAGATCTCGCTCAGCGCCTGATAGCGCTCTTCGGCCGCGGCGAGGTCGGAGACTTCCGATTCCTCGACCAGCGGGCAGACCCAATAGATGCGCTCGCCCGCTTCCGCCTTGCGCCGCACCGCCTCCACCACCTCGGGCAGCCGGCCCAAGGGCAGAACGCGGGTCGTGATCGGCTGGCGCCCAGGCGGCTTCTCGGTCAGGCGCGAGACATCCATGTCGCCATAGGCGGTGAGGGCGAGGGTGCGCGGGATCGGCGTCGCCGTCATCACCAGCGTATCGACGCCGCCGCTCTGTCCCTTGGCGGCGAGCAGCAGGCGCTGGTCAACGCCGAAACGGTGCTGCTCGTCGATCACCGCAAGGCCGAGATCGCGGAACGCCACCTCGTCCTGGAACAGCGCATGGGTGCCGACCAGGATGTCGATCTCGCCCAGGCGAAGGCGCTCCAGCAGCCGGGCGCGCGCCGCTCCCTTGTCGCGCCCGGTGAGAAGGGCGAGCCGCAGGCCCGCCGCCGCCGCGGGCGCCGCCATCGTGGCATGATGCTGGCGGGCGAGGATCTCGGTCGGCGCCGCCAGCGCCGCCTGCGCGCCCGCCTCCACCGCAATCGCCATCGCCAGCAGGGCGACCACGGTCTTGCCGCTGCCGACATCGCCCTGAAGCAGGCGCAGCATGCGGCTCGGCCCCGCCATGTCGGCGGCGATCTCCGCCAACGCCTGTTCCTGCGCCGTGGTGAGGCGGTAGGAAAGCGCGTCGCGCACGGCCGCGGCGATCCGGCCATCGCCCGTGATGCTGCGCCCCTTGACGCGGCGCTGACGCGCGCGCACCAGCAGCAGGGCGAGCTGGTTGGCCAGCAACTCGTCGAAGGCGAGCCGGGCGCGGGCGGGAGCATCCGGTTCGAGGTCGGCTGCCGTTTCCGGCCGGTGCGCCGTCACGAGCGCATCGCGCCAGTCGGGCCATTTCTGGCGGCTCCGGTAGGCGGCATCCAGCCAGTCGGGCAGGGTCGGCGCCCGTTCGATCGCCGCCGCGACCGCCTTGGTCAGCGTCCGTCCCGGCAGGCCGGCGGTCAGCGCATAGACCGGCTCGATGGCCAGCGCCTCGGCCAGCGCTGTCTCGGGCAGGATGAGGTCGGGGTGCGTCATCTGCACCTCGCCGTTGAAATGCTCGATCCGGCCGCTGACCAGGCGGATGCCGCCCTCGGGCAGGGTGGTGCGCAGCCAATCCTCGCGCCCATGGAAGAAGACCAGCATGAGGCTGCCGGTTGCATCCGAACACAGGATCTTATAGGGCAGGCGCGGGCTCGGCGGCTTCAGATGGCGATCGATGCGCAGCTTGATGGTCGCGATGCGGCCGTGGGGGGCTTCCGCCACGCTCGGCTGAAAGCGGCGGTCGATCAGGCCGGTCGGCAGGTGCCAGTAGAGATCGACCACCCGCGTCAGGCCGAGCTTCTCCATCAGCTTGGCCGTGTGCGGGCCGATGCCGGGAAGCGTGGCCACGGAGGCAAAGGCCGGATAGAGACTCTCGGGGCGCATGGGTTTCTTCGCCTGTCCCGAATCGTCCCCGACCATAGCGAAACCGGCCCGCCGATCCAAGGGGCTGACAGCGGCGGGCGGGCGGTCTATATCCTTGGCTCCGGATGGAAGGATCGATCATGGGCGAAGAGCGGGCGGGCGAAGATCTGGAGACGCGGCGCAAGCGGCTGATCTTCCGTTCCTGCTATACCGGCACGAAGGAGACCGACCTGCTGCTCGGGCCCTTCGCCAGGCGCTATCTGCCGTCCTTTTCACCCGCGCAGCTCGATGCCTACGAAGCCCTGCTCGATTGCAACGAAGACCCGCAGATTTTCGCCTGGGCAACCGGCAAAAGCACCGTTCCTGCGGCTTTCGAGGGCGACGTGATGACGCTTCTGCAAAACTTCAAGATCAGCGATCAGTCATTTGAAATCACTTAGAGATTATTTGTCGAAGCCCGGGTTCGTCCGCGTCGGCGGCGCGGCGCAGGGGCTGGATGCGCGGCTTCTGGCGGAGCTGGCGGCGGGCAGCGAGAGCGGGGTTCTGCACGTCGCCCGCGACGACGCGCGCATGGCCCTGATGGCGCATGCGCTGGGCTTTTTCGCGCCCTCGCTCGAAATCCTGACGCTGCCGGCCTGGGACTGCCTGCCCTATGACCGCGTCTCGCCCAACCCCGCCATCGCCAGCCGCAGGCTCGATACGCTGAGCCGCCTGGCGCAGGACGCGCCGCCCGGGCGCCCCGGCGGGCGGGTGCTGCTCGCGACCGTGAATGCGGTGCTTCAGCGCCTGCCCACCCGTGGCCGCCTCGAATCCTCGCTCTTCCGCGCCGCCACGGGAGAGCGGCTCGACCAGGAGGCGCTCAACCGCTATCTGGCGCGGCATGGCTACCGGCGGGTGGCGAGCGTGATGGAGCCCGGCGATTACGCGGTGCGCGGCGGGCTGATCGATCTTTATCCGCCGGGCGCCGAGGAGCCGCTGCGCCTCGATTTGTTCGGCGATCAGATCGAGGGTATCCGCCGCTTCGACCCCCTGACCCAGCGTTCGACCGCGCCCGAGACGGTCATGAACCTGGTGCCGATGAGCGAAGTGCCGTTGGACGAGGAATCGATCCAGCGCTTCCGCACCGGCTATCGCCAGCTTTTCGGCGCCGTCACCGACGAGGATCCGCTCTATGCCGCGATCTCGGAAGGGCGCAAGCAGATCGGCATGGAACATTGGCTGCCGCTGTTCAACGACCGGCTCGAAACCCTGTTCGATTTTCTGCCGGGCGCCGCGGTGACGCTCGATCCCCTCGCCCTGGAAGCGCGCGACCAGCGCCTCGCCGCCATCGCCGATTACTACGAGGCGCGGGTGGCGGCGCGCGGCCCGGGCTCGCACGCGGGCGAGCAATCCTACAAGCCGCTGCCGCCCGGCCTGCTCTATCTGGACGCCGCCGAATGGGACAAGGCGCTGAGCCGGCGCGCCGTCCTCGCCTTCGATCCGCACACGCTGCCGCCCTCCGCCGACGTGATCAGCGCCGCCGGGCGGCCGGGACGCGACTTCGCCCCCGAACGCGCGCAGCCCGGCGTCAATGTCTTCGATGCCGTGCGCGAGCATGTCGGCGCGCTCCGCCGCGCGGGGCGGCGGGTGGTGATCGCGAGCTTCTCGGCCGGCGCGCGCGACCGCCTGGCCCTGGTTCTGGCCGACCACGCCATCGCGGACGTGGCGATCGCCGAGGATTACCCGGGCCTGCTCAAGCTGGCCCCCACCACGCTCGCGCTCATCGTGCTCGGGCTGGAGAACGGGTTCGAGGCCGGCGATCTCGCGGTGATCAGCGAGCAGGACATCCTCGGCGACCGGCTGGTCCGGCCGCGGCGGCGGATGCGGCGGGCGGAAAATTTCATCGCCGAGGCCTCGATGCTGGCCCAGGGCGATATCGTGGTGCATGTCGATCACGGCATCGGCCGCTATACGGGGTTGCAGACGCTGACGCTTTCGGGCGCGCCGCACGATTGCCTGCTGGTGATCTATGACGGCGGCGACAAGCTCTATGTGCCGGTGGAGAATATCGAGGTTCTCTCCCGCTATGGCTCGGAGGACGCGGGCGTCGTCCTCGACCGGCTGGGCGGCGCCGGCTGGCAGGCGCGCAAGGCCCGGCTCAAGGCCCGGCTCAAGGACATGGCCGACGATCTGATCCGCATTGCCGCCACCCGCCAGCTCCGCCAGGCGGATCGGGTCCGCGTGCCGCAGGGGCTTTACGACGAATTCTGCGCCCGCTTTCCCTTCGAGGAGACGGAGGATCAGGAGCGCGCCATCACCGAGACGCTGGACGACCTCGGCTCGGGCCGGCCGATGGACCGCCTGGTGTGCGGCGATGTCGGTTTCGGCAAGACCGAGGTGGCGCTGCGCGCCGCCTTCGCCACCGCGATGAACGGCAAGCAGGTGGCGCTGGTCTGCCCGACCACCCTGCTGGCGCGCCAGCATTTCCGCCAGTTCGCCGACCGTTTCCACGGCCTTCCCGTGCGCATCGGCCAGCTTTCCCGGCTGGTCCCGGCCGCGGCCGCGCGCGATATCAAGCGCGAGCTTGCCGACGGGCGCCTCGATATCGTCGTCGGCACCCACGCGCTGCTCGGCAAGGGCGTCGCCTTCAAGGACCTGGGCCTCGTGATCGTCGACGAGGAGCAGCATTTCGGCGTCAAGCACAAGGAGCGGCTGAAACAGCTCCGCAGCGACGTGCATGTCCTGACCCTGACCGCCACGCCCATCCCGCGCACGCTTCAGCTCGCTTTGTCGGGCGTGCGCGAGTTGAGCCTGATCGCCACGGCGCCGGTCGACCGCTTGGCGGTCCGCACCTTCGTTCTGCCCTTCGATCCCCTGGTCCTGCGCGAGGCGATCCTGCGCGAGCGCTATCGCGGCGGCCAGTGTTTCTATGTCTGCCCGCGGATCGAGGACCTGGCGGGGGCGGCCGAGTTCCTGCGCCAGCACGTGCCCGAGGTCAGGGCCATCACCGCGCACGGCCAGCTTGCCGCAAGCGAGCTTGAGGATGTCATGAGCGCCTTCTACGAAGGCCGTTTCGATGTCCTGGTTTCGACCAACATCGTCGAGAGCGGCCTCGATATTCCCGCCGCCAATACGCTGATCGTGCATCGCGCCGATCTCTTCGGCCTGGCGCAGCTCTATCAGCTCCGTGGTCGCGTCGGCCGTTCCAAGCTACGCGCCTATGCCTATTTCACCCTGGCCGAGCGTCAGGAGCCCTCGGTCGCGGCGCAAAAACGCCTACGCGTGCTACAGACGCTCGATACGCTCGGCGCCGGCTTCACGCTCGCCAGCCACGATCTCGATTTGCGCGGCGCCGGCAATCTTCTGGGCGAGGAACAGTCGGGCCATATCCGCGAGGTCGGGTTCGAGCTTTACCAGCAGATGCTGGAAGAGGCGGTGGCGACGGCGAAGAGCCTGGACGCGGGGCTGGGTGCGGACGCGGCCGAATCCTGGTCGCCGCAGATCAATCTCGGCACCGCGGTGCTGATCCCGGAAGAATACGTCGCCGATCTGTCGCTCAGGCTCGATCTCTACCGGCGCATCGCCCGCCTCGAGGGACGGGCCGAGATCGATGCTTTCGCCGCCGAAATGATCGATCGTTTCGGCCCGTTGCCGCGCTCGGTCGAGCATCTCCTCCAGGTCATCTCGATCAAGAGCCTGTGCCGCCAGGCCGGCATCGACAAGCTGGAGGCCGGGCCGCGCGGCGCGACCGTCAGCTTCCGCAACAACCAGGTCGCCGATCCGGCCGGCCTGGTCGCCTTCATTTCGCGCCAGGGCGGCGCGGCCAAGCTCAGGCCCGATCACCGGCTGGTGCTGCTGCGCGGATGGGAAGAGCCTGAGCACCGCGTCAAGGGCGCGCTGGCGCTGGTCCAGGGGCTGGCCGCTGCCGCCGGCGGAAAAGTAGTGCAGCCGGTCGAGGCCGCCGCCACCTGAGGCGGCGCCGCCCGGGGGTCTAAGGCCCGCTTTCGGGATCAGCCTTCGACGGTGGACGGGGTCTTTGCCGCGGCCTCTTCCTCGCGTTCGGCGAGATCGAAGACCTGGAGGAACACCGCGGGATCCTGGGCGCCGGACAGCGCGTATTTGCGATTGATGATGAAACAGGGGACGCCGGCGATCCCCATGTCGCGCGCCACCTGGTCTTCCGCCCGGACCAGCTCGGCGTCGGCGTCGCGCGCCAGAAGATCCAGCACCAGGGCGCGGTCCATGCCGGCCGCCGCCGCGATTTCGGCCAGAACGGAATCCGCGCCGATATCCTCGCCCTTGAGGAAGAAGCTCTGGAACAGCGCCTCCACCACCTGGTCCTGGACGCCGGCGCCACCGGCCCAGCGGATGAGCTGGTGCGAGCGCAGCGTGCTCGGCATGCGGCGGATGGCGTCGAAGGCGAACGGAATGCCGACCTCCTCGCCGGCGCTGCGGATCGTGTCATAGATCCGCTGCGCCCGTTCCTTGCCGAATTTCTGCGCGACATATTCCGCCCGGTCCATGCCTTCGGCCGGCAGGTCGGGATTGAGCTGGAAGGGACGCCAGCCCACTTCGACGGCGCGCTCGGGCCGTGCCGCAAGCGCGCGCTCCAGCCGGCGCTTGCCGATGAAGCACCAGGGGCAGACGGTGTCGGAGACGATGTCGATCTGCATGACGCAACAGTTTAAAGCATATCCGGGGAAAAAGGCGACCCGCATTTGCGCCGGCCGGCCGGTCGCAGACCTGCCGTGAGCCTGTTGCGGGCCTGGCACAGACCTGGCGTGGGCCTGGCGCGGGTTTAGGTTCTGGCGCAAATTCAAATCGCGCTCTGGAGCCGGTGGTGCGAACGTGGAAAGATGCGCGGCGGCCTTGCCGCTTGCGCCTTGCGATCCTTCCGGGAGCCTCATCCATGTCCATCCGCCTTGACGGCAAGACCGCTTTGATCACCGGTGCCTCGTCGGGCCTTGGCGTGCGCTTCGCCAGAATTCTGGCCGAGGCCGGCGCCAAGGTGGCGATTGCCGCCCGCCGCACCGACCGTTTGGCCGAGCTTGCCCGCGCGATCGAAGAGGCGGGCGGCCGCGCGCTGCCTCTTGGCTGCGATGTGACCGATGCAAGCGCGGTGCGGCTCGCCATCGAGGAAGCGGAAACCGAGCTTGGGCCGATCGGCATTCTGATCAACAATTCCGGCGTCACCATCAGCAAGCGCATCGTCGATTGCGACGAGGCCGATTACGATCGCGTCCTCGATACCAACCTCAAGGGCGCCTTTCTCGTCGCCCAGGAGGTGGGGCGGCGGATGATCCACCACGGCCTGGAGGGGCGCATCGTCAATATCGCCTCCTCGCTGGGCTTGCGTCCCTTGAGCGGGCTTGCGCTCTATGCCGCGTCCAAGGCGGCGCTGATCCATCTGACCAAGTCGATGGCGCTGGAATGGGCGCGCTTCGGCATCAACGCCAACGCCATCTGCCCGGGCTATATCGAGACCGAGATGAACGAGGATTATTGGCGTACCGAGGGCGGCCGCAAGCTGCTGGCACTTCTGCCGCGCAAGCGGGTGGGAGAGCCGCGCGATCTCGACGGCATCCTCCTGCTTCTGGCGTCGGGCGAGGAGGGACGCTTCATCAACGGCGCCATTATCGCCGTCGACGAGGGCCTCTATCTCGGCTGAGGGGCGTCGAGGGCGGCCGAGGGGCGGCTGTCGGCGGCGCGGCTGTAGAAGGCCAGCGCCGCGATCAGCACCAGGCCCAGCATCGCGAACATGGCACGATAGGCGATCTCGGGCGCGCCGCCTGCCGGCGTGCGGGGAAACAGGCCGATCAGCCAGCCGCTGAGGAACTGCAAGGCGGCGGCGCCGCCCATGGTGGCGACATTGAGCGTCGTCATGCCGCGGCCGACCAGTCGGTTCGGGAAGATCGCGCGGCCATGCGAGAGCAGCGGAATATAGGCGCCGCAGGCGACGCCGATCAGGCCGAAGGCCACGGCGACGAGCCACAAAGGCGGGCCGGACAGCGCCGCCAGCAGCAGGCAGAACAGGGCCGCGATGGCGGTGCCGACCAAGGCCGGGAGCTTACGGCTGTCGCACAGGCGGTCGAGCGGGCCGAACAGGAGATAGCCGGCGATGGCGCCCAGCGCCATTACCAGCAGAACCTGGCCGCGCGCCACCGTGTCGAGGCCCTGGACATCATGCAGATAAGGGCCGCCCCACAGGCCCTGGATGGTGATCGCCACACCATAGACCGTAAGATTCATGCCGAAGAGATAGGGCATCTGCGGGTTGCGCAGCACTTCGAGAATGCCGCGGCAGGCTTCGCCCAAACGCTCCGGCTTCACGAGGTGGAAATCATGGCCGGGCGGCGCATCGCGCACGATGATGGCGACCACGATCAGGGTGAGCCCGGTGATCGCCGCCATGACCAGGAAGGCGCCGCGCCAGCCAAGCGTGGTGGCGACGAGTGCGAGCGGCGTGGTCGCCAGCAGGCTGCCGGCGGTGCCGACCGCGAGCAGGATGGCCGAGAGTTGGGCGAAGCGGCTGCTGTCGACCCAGCGCGAAAAGAGAACCAAGGATCCCATCATCAAGGGCGAGGTGCCGGCGCCCATCAAAGCATCGCCCAGAGCCGCGCCGCCGAAGCCCCGGGCCAGGGCGAAGATCACGGCGCCCGCGGCCGCCACCATCATGAGCGCCGACATGGTGAGGCGCGAGCCGAAACGGTCGAGCAGCATGCCGACCGGGATCTGAAAGAGGGCGAAGGCGGCGAAATACAATCCGGTGAGCAGGCCAAGCTCGGCCGAGCCGAGATGCAGGTCGGTCATCAGGCTCGGCGCGATCACCGCGTTGGCGGAGCGCAGGAACTGGCTCAGCATATAGGCCGCGCACAGGGTCGGCACCAGGCGCCGCACGGCGCCGCGGTTGGAGGGCAGGGAGAGGGTCATTCCTCGCTCGTGCGCTTGACGATATGGATATCGAGCTTCTTGATGCGGTGCCACAGGCTGCGCTCACCGACGCCGAGCAGTTCTGCCGCCTTGACCTGCACGCCGCCGGTCCGGCGCAGCGCCGCCAGGATGAAGCGCCGCTCCATGCGCTCAAGCTCGGCATCGAGGGCGGGCGGAATCGCGTCTTCCGCCAGGCGCTCGGCATGTTCCTCGAACAGATAGCCCGGCAGGTCGATCGTATCCACCATCGGCTGGCGGGCGACGATGATCGCGCGCTCGATGCAATTCTGCAATTCGCGGATGTTGCCCGGCCAGGGATAGTCGCTCATCGCCTTCAGCGCCGCCGGGCTGAAGCCGATGACGCGCTTGCCGATGCCGGCGCCGTACTGCTTCATGAAATGCTGGGCGAGCAGGGCGATGTCCTCGCGCCGTTCGCGCAGCGGCGGCAGGGCGATGGGGAAGACATTGAGGCGGTAATAGAGATCTTCGCGGAACAGCCCGTGGCGCACCGCTTCGCGCAGGTCCTTGTTGGTGGCGGCGATGAGGCGCACGTCGACGGTGCGGCTTTGCAGGCTGCCCACCGGCTCGAAGGAGCGTTCCTGCACCACGCGCAGGATCTTGGCCTGCACCGCCATCGGCATGTCGCCGATCTCGTCGAGGAACAGCGTGCCGTTGTCGGCCTGGGCGAAGCGGCCGAGGCGGCTGGTGACGGCGCCGGTGAAGGCGCCCTTGACATGGCCAAACAGCTCGCTTTCCAGCAGCCCTTCCGGGATGGCGGCGCAATTGAGGGCGACGAAGGGCAGCGCCTTGCGCGGGCTGTTGAAATGGATGGCGCGGGCGACCATCTCCTTGCCGGTGCCGCTCTCGCCCGTCAGCAGCACGTTCGCCTTGCTCTCGCAGACCTCGCCCACCGCCTCGATCACCTTGCGGAAGGCGGGGCTGGTGCCGACCAGCGTCTCGAAACTGTAGCGTTCCTCCAGAACCTCGCGCAGTCGCTGATTGTCGCGCAGCACGTCGTAGAGGCGCAGCGCATTGGCGATCGTCGCCTCCAGTTCCTCCATCTCGAAGGGCTTGTCGATATAATCGAACGCGCCCTCCTTGATCGCCTGCACCGCGTCCTTGACCGTGCTATAGGCGGTCATCAGCACCACCGGCAGGGTGGGCCTGATCCGCTTGATCTCGGCCAGAAGCTCGCGGCCGGTCATGCCCGGCATGCGCAGATCGCTCAGGACCAAGTCGATATCTTCCTGCTCGATCAGCGCAAGCGCGCTCTGACCGCCCTCGGCCGCGAGCGTGCGATAGCCCGCCGTCTCCAGCGCGACGCACAGCACGTCGCGCATCTTGGGCTCGTCATCGACGAGAAGAATGGTATGCGCCATGCGGGGAATTCTCGACAGCAAGAGGCAGGGTGAGGGTGAAGATGGCGCCGTGGCCCGGCGTGCTTTCGCATTCGACGCCGCCGCCGTGGCTCTCCATGAAGGCGAAAACCTTGGCGAGGCCAAGGCCGGTGCCAAGTTCCTTGGTGGTGAAGAACGGGTTGAAGATGCGCTCCTTGAGTTCGGGCGAAATGCCATGCCCGGTATCGGCAAAGGCGATCAGCAGGTTCGGACCCTGGCTGCGCAGGGAGATGGCGAGCGTCCCGCCCGCCGCCATCGCATCGACCGCATTGAGGATCAGATTGAGGCAGGCCTGATAGAGCTGGTTCTCGTCGGCCAGGACGACAGCGTCCCCGGCCGCGTCCTCGAGCTTGAGGATAATGTCATGACGTGCAAGCTCGGGCTGGGCGAAGCGCGTCACGCGCTCGATCACGTCGATCGCGCGGGTCTTGGCCAGAACCGGCGGCGCCGGCCGGGCGAAGGCGAGGAAGTTCTTGATCAGGCCGTCGATCCGGCGCACCTCGTCGATGACATAGCCGAGCAGCCGCGCATCGGCCGGCGGCAAATTGCCCTTCTTCTGCACCAGCTCGGCCGAGGTCTTGATGATGCCGAGCGGGTTGCGCACCTCGTGCGCGATGCCGACCGCGACCTCGCCCAGGGCCGAGAGGCGGTCGCGGCGGCGGAGCTGCGCCTCCAGCTCGTGAAGCTGGCCGAGCTTCACCGCGAGCTGGTTGACCGCGCCGGCCAGTTCCGCCACCTCGTCGCCGCCCTGCACCGGTACGCGCTGAGCGAAATCGCCGTCGGCGATCGCCCTGACCCCGTGCGCGAGCTGCCGCAAGGGCC
>CALCYJ010000149.1 GCA_937905845.1 uncultured Rhodospirillales bacterium | reverse complement strand
GACGTCGGAGGCGACGTTCTTCACCTGGCGGATCACGTTCAGCTCGCACAGGCGGTTGTGCATCTTGTCGTCGTTGTCGATCGCCTGCAGCTCGTGGCGATGGTCGTGATAGACCTCGCGGATCGGGTGCAGCCAGTGATCGACCAGGCCGCGGCGCTGGCCGTCGATCGCGGCGCGGATGCCGCCGCAGCCGTAATGCCCGACCACCATCACATGCTTCACCTTCAGCACGTCGACGGCGAATTGCAGCACCGAGAGGTAGTTGGCGTCCTGCGGCGGGGCGAGGTTGGCGACGTTGCGGTGGACGAACAGCTCGCCCGGATCGAGCCCCACGATGTCGTTGGCCGGCACCCGGCTGTCGGCGCAGCCGATCCAGAGATATTCCGGCGCCTGCTGGCCCAGCAACCGCTTGAAGAAGTCGGGGTCGGCGGAGGTCTTTGCCGCGGCCCAGGCGCGGTTGTTGGCCTTGAGATGATCGAGCATGCCTATTGCCATAGCAAGCCGCCGCCGATCTGGCAACGGCGCCCCGCCCGTGCTACCAGAAACCGGGGAGCCACGGCGGAAACGGGCCGCGCATGAACGCTTCGGCACAGACTTTCCTGCTGGCGCTGTCGGCGCTGTTCTCCATCGTCAACCCGATCGGCGTCGCCTTCATCTTCAGCCAGGTGACCGCCAGCCGGTCGCATGCCGAGCGCAAGCAATTGGCCGGCAAGATCGCGCTCTATTCGGCGCTGGTCATGCTGGTGGCGCTCTGGGGCGGCGCCTATGTCTTGAGCTTCTTCGGCATCAGCCTTTCGGCGCTCAGGATCGCCGGCGGCCTGGTGGTCGGGATCAACGCCTGGCTGCTGCTGCAGGCGCCCGAGCGCACCGAGGAGCGCAAACAGCAGCAGGCGGCGGAATCCGAGGGCATCGATGCCGTCGCGTTCTTTCCGCTGACCATTCCCTTCACCACCGGGCCGGGCACCATGTCGGTCGCGATCGCGCTCGGCTCCAATCGGCCCAATGCCGGACCGGATGTGCTCGGCTTCGTGCTGGGCGCGTCGGCGGCGGCGATTGTCGTTTCGCTGATCGTCTGGGTCACCTATGCCTTCGCCGACCGCGTGACGTCGATGCTCGGGCGCTCGAAGGCGCAGGTCGTCACGCGGCTCGCGGCGTTCCTGTTGCTCTGCGTCGGGACCCAGATCGCGATGAGCGGGATCGCCGATTTCGTCCGCAGCCTCTGAATTTCAATCCCAGTGGTCTTCAGTCCCAATCGGGGGCGAAGCCGGGGCTGACGCAGCGCTGGGTCTTGGGCAAGGCGGCGATCGCCTTGCGGTCGGCGTCGTCGAGCGCGACCTTCAGGCAATCGAGATTGGCTTGCTGGCCCTCGGGACGGCTGGATTTCGGGATCGCGGCGACTCCCTCTTGGTCCAGCAGCCATTTCAGCGCGACCTGCGCCGGCGTGGCATTGTGCTTCCGGGCGATGGCGTCGAGGGTCGCGTGTTGCGCGAGGCGGCCCTGGGCCAGCGGGCAATAGGCGACCAGGGGAATCTTGCGCGGCTGCATGTAGGCCAGCAGCTTCGACTGGTCGAGCAGGGCGTGATATTCGGCCTGGTTGCAGGCGATGGGCGCGCCGATCTCCTCGACCGCCTGCTTCAACAAGGCGACGGTGAAATTGGCGACGCCGATGGCGCGGATGCGGCCCTCGGCCTTCAGCTTCAGCATCGCCTCGAGGGTCGCGCGGAGGTTCATGCCGCGCGACGGCCAGTGGATCAGATAGAGGTCGATCGTATCGAGGCGCAGCTTCTTCATGCTGGCATCGAAGGCGCGGCGCAGGGAATCCGGCGCCAGGTTCTCGGGCCAGCATTTGGTGGTGATGTGGACCTCCCGGCGCGGGATCGCGCTGCCCGCCAGCGCCGCGCCGACCGCCTCCTCGTTGCCGTACATCTCGGCGGTGTCGATGTGGCGATAGCCGAGCGCAAGCGCGCTCTCGACCGCTTTGCGGCAGGCATCGCCCTGCAGGCGATAGGTGCCGAGGCCGAGCCTGGCGAAGGAGATGCCTTGAGACTCGATGGTCGGGATCATGATCGGTCCCCTTCAGGCGCGGCGCAGACGGTGGAGCACGACTTCGCCGGGACAGTTGAAGCGCACATGCACCATGGAGGTGCCGGCGCCGTGGGAGGTGAAGCCGGTCAGGCGGCCGTGGCGCCAGGGGCCGCGGCCGTAGCGGCGCGGCAAACGCGGCGCCTGCAGGATGACGGGCACGCCGCCCGGCAGGCAGATCTGGCCGCCATGGGTATGGCCGCAGAGCATGGCGTCGAAACCCGCGGCCTCGGCGCCGGCATAGCATTCCGGCGTATGCGAGAGCAGGATGGTGACGGCGCCTGCGGGGATGCCGGCGCGGGAAGCGGCGAAATCGTGGGTGCCGAAGTAATGCGCGTCGTCGATGCCGCAGAGATGGATGCGCGCGCCGCCGCGCTCGATCGCGACGTTCTCGTTCATCAGCATGGGAATGCCCATGGCTTCGAGCGCCGGCAGCATGGCGATGGAATCGTGATTGCCGAGCACGCCATGGACCGGCGGCTTCAGCAGCAGCGCGATCCGCTTCATCCGCGCCAGCACGTCGTCGGTCGGTCCCCAGCTCAAGGAGCGGTAGTCGCCGGTGAGGACGCAATGGTCGTAGCGCAGGGCGGGGTCGTCGCGGAGCGTGGCGAGGATGCGCTCGAGCGCGTCCATCGCGGCACCATTGCCGTCGGCATGGAGATCGGTGAGCTGCAGGATGGTGAAGCCGTCGAAGGCGGCCGGGAGATGCAGCAGGCGGATCTCGTTCTCGCGCACCACGACCTGCGCCGCGTTGCTTCGGCCGCGCCCGTAGAGCAGCGCGAGGCGCAGCGCCAGGCGCACGCAGGCATGCAGCGAGATCGGGCCGTCCACGTGCATGAAGCGGTGCAGCGGCAGGAAGATGTGGCGGTCGTGCTGCCGTTCCAGCGCCAGGCGGCGGCGCAGGAAATCCGCCGGCAGGCGGTGTTCGAGCGCGGCGATGATGGGATCGTCGAGGGCGGTCACACGGGCGATCATGAAGGAAGACGGCGCAAGGAGAAAGGTCGGTGAGCGACGCGCGGATCGAGCCCGCGCCCGACAGGCCGGCCCCGCGACTCTCCGGGCGATAGGCAACCTCCGGCGCGACAAATGTGGCCATTCCGTGACGGGGCTTTAACCGGTTCCTAGGAAATCATAGCTATGATGTTGGATGGGCCGGTCGGAATCCGAGTCGACCTGCCCGCGAACGACCGATGCTTGCGATGGACCGGGATCTGACGTCACCCCCCGCGGAACGGCTGAAAGGCAAGGCCGGCATCCGCTTCTTCGGCGACATCCACGGCTGTGCCGCCGAGTTCGCGGCCCTGGCCGAGGAGGCGGTCGCGCGCAACCTGCATCTCCATTCGCTGGGCGACCTCATCAACCGCGGTCCGGATTCGCCGGGCTGCATGCGCCTGGCCTGCGACCTCCACGATGCGGGCTGGCTCGACATCAATCCCGGCAATCACGACGTCGAGTTCGCGCGCTGGTACCTCTGGCAAAGCGAGGGGGGCGAACCCGTCCCGGTGAAGCCGAACCGCCTGGGCGCGACGGTGACGCAGCTCCGGCAGGCGCAAGACGGGCATCACCTGGGGCCGCGCTATTTCGACCTCCTGATGCAGGCGCAGCTCTGGAGCCGGTTCGGGCGCATCTATGCGGTGCACGCGGCGCTCGACGCCGAGATGCTGGGACAAGCGGGTCCGCGCCTCAAGGACAGCGACTGGCAGGCGCCGCAGACGCGCCTGGCGCTGGAAGGCGAGATGCGCGACGCCGACGATCCCCAACGCCGGGCGCTGGGGCGGCGCAGCTTCGCCTGGCTGGACCAGGTGCCCGCCAGCGTCACGGTGATGATCGGGCACAGCGTCGCCTCGACCGACGGGCTGCGCGAGCGCCGCAACGCGCAGGGCGGGCGCATCGTCCATCTCGACACCGGTCTCGATCGCGGCGGGAAGCTGTCCTACGTCGATGTGCCGATGTCGGAGATCGCGTGCGCGAGCGAGCCCAGGATCGCGCCCTTCGCCGCTGTGACCGAGCGCGAGATCCGCGAGATGCGGGTCAGGACCGGAAAAATCTAGCGCGCGGGCGGCGGGCGGCACGCAAAAGCCTCTCGTGGCGACAGAAGGGAACCGCGCGCCGGCGCCCGGGTTCGCCTATGAACAGGCAAAGGAATCCGTCATGACCGAGGCACCGCGCGATCTCAAACCCGTTTCCCGCCCCCATGCCGTCTCGCGTGCGGACGCCTGGGATGCCGTCCCCAGAATCATCG
>CALCYJ010000148.1 GCA_937905845.1 uncultured Rhodospirillales bacterium | reverse complement strand
TCAAGGTACGGCGTCCCGCCGCTCTCAATCCCCAATACACAAACTCCTCTGAACCAAAACCCAACAAATCATAGGCCCCGGGCATCCACCGGCCAGATATCCACCAGCCGGTCGCCGCGGATGCAATGATAATGATCGTAGAGATTGACGGTCGGATCGCAATGCGGCACGACGCATTCCACCACGGCGCCGATCGGCAGCATCTGTTCCGCCTGCGCGAAGACCACCGCGCCGTGCTCGTCGCCCTGGAAGCGATAGCGGGCGTAGGGCGGCGCCCCGGCCGCGATCCGCGGCGCCGGCCCGTCGGCGGCAAAGCGCTTGACCCCGGCATCGGTCGTGACGAACCCCCGCGCATTGGCGCTGACCACACTGGTCTGGACGAACAGGGCCGGCTCGAAAGGATGGGTGCCGGCGTGGCTGCGCAGGGCCACCGCTTCGTACTCGGCATCCATGAAGAGATAGGATCCCGCCTGCAGCTCCGTCAGCACGGCATCGAGGGCGTCGATCTCATGCGTGCCGGTGCCGCCGCCGCTCACCACCTCCGACAGAAGGCCGCGCTTGGCCAGCGCCCGGCGCAGCGCCGCCACCTTGCCCATCTGCAAGCGGCATTGCTCGCGCCGCTCGGCGAAATCGGCAAGATGCTGGAGCTGGCCGGCATAGGCTTGAATCCCGGCGAAGGCGAGGCCCGGGCTTTGCGCTATTCTTTCGGCAAGCAGCAGCGCCGCTTCGAGCGTCGCGGCGCCGGTGCGATGCTGGCCGACGTCGAAATCGACCAGGACCGGCAGCACGACCCCGGCCGCGTGCGCCGCCGCCGCGAGACCCGCGACATGATCGGGGTGATCGGCCACGGTCAGAAGCGGCCCGGACGCCGCGACCAGCGCCGCCAGCCGCTCGAGCTTGCCCTGGCCCACCAGGGGCGAGGTGAGCAGCAGGCCCGGAATGCCGGCCTGCGCCATCGCTTCCGCCTCGGCCAGCGTCGCGCAGGCGATGCCGAGCGCGCCGGCCGCGATCTGAAGCCCGGCGATCGCCACCGACTTATGCGTCTTGGCATGCGGGCGCAGGCCGATCCTGGCCCGCTCGCAATAGCTCGCCATGGCGGCGATATTCTGTTCCAGCCGATCGAGATCGAGCAGCAGCGCCGGCGTCTGTAGCCGATAGCGCGATCCCTCCTGCCCGATCAATGCCGCATTGGCGGCATAGGCGGTCCGGGGCGCATTCATGGCTGTTCCGCCCGATCCATGCGCAACCCTAAACCATGATCAGGAAAGGTGGAAACCGCTTTTCCGGTCCCGCCCGGCCGATCCCCCGTTCGCCAAGCGCGCGGGCCGTTCGCGCGCGGCGCGCGGCGGCGATTGGCAAACGGCACCCGCCACAGTAGAATAACCGCCGCCTGCTTGCGACCTCTGCTCCCAATTCCTTGATGCAGCGGCGATAATCCGCGGCGATGTTGGCGATCAACGGCGGCAATGAGGCTTGCCAAGCGCGCTGTGAACTTGCTAGGGTCGCCTCCAACCGCCGGCCGTCATAGCATAATGAGCCGGCGATGGAGGCCGTTCTACTTTTATCAAGGCATCCCTGTTCATAGGGTGGGCCTTTTCGTCAGAGTTGGTCTGGTGCGCATCGTCGCAGATGCGCTCTGCCGATACTCTAGGTCTGAAATTTGCGCCGTGAATTTTGGACTTAAAGATACCGGATGGCGGGGTGCGCGGCCGCTGGATCCTTCTGGCCGGGCCGGAGAAAAGTCGAGTATGAGCGAAGATTACATCCTGGAAACCGAGGGGCTGACCAAGGAGTTCAAGGGCTTCGTCGCCGTCCGTGACGTTGGCCTCAAGGTGCGGCGCCACACCGTCCATGCCCTGATCGGCCCCAACGGCGCCGGCAAGACGACGGTCTTCAACCTTCTGACCAAATTCCTGACCCCGACCCATGGCCGCATCGCCTACAACGGTTCCGACATCACCCGGGCCGGGCCGGCGGCGATCGCCAAGCGCGGCATGGTGCGCTCCTTCCAGATCTCGGCCGTGTTCCCCCACCTGACGGTGCGCGAGAACGTGCGGGTCGCGCTGCAACGCGCGCTCAAGACCTCATTCCACTTCTGGCGCTCGGAGCGCTCGCTCAACTCGCTGCACCAGCGGGCGGAAGAACTGATCGACGCCGTGGGCCTGGGCGACTACCTTGACCTGTCGGCGGTCGAACTGTCCTATGGCCGCAAACGCGCGCTGGAGATCGCGACGACGCTGGCGCTGGAACCGGAGATGCTGCTGCTCGACGAGCCGATGGCCGGGCTTGGCCATGAAGACATTGGGCGGATCAGCGATTTGATCAGACGGGTTTCGCGCAACCGCACCGTTTTGATGGTGGAGCACAATATGAACGTGGTCGCCGAACTCAGCGATCACATCACGGTGCTCCAGCGCGGCGAGATCCTTGCCGAGGGCCCCTACGAAATGGTGTCGAAAAATCCGCAGGTGATCGAAGCTTACGTGGGGACGGGACATGCCTGAGGCGGCGCTCAAGCGCGCGCCGCCGCCGCTTGCGGCCGCGCCATCCGAAGAATTGCTGCGCGTGGAAGGCCTGCAGGCCTGGTATGGGGAATCGCATATTCTCCACGGCATCGACTTCACGGTCGGCAACGGCGAAGTCGTGACGCTTCTCGGGCGCAACGGCGCCGGCAAGACGACGACGCTCCGCGCCATCATGGGCATGGTGCACAAGCGCCAGGGCTCGGTGCGCTTCGCCAACGAGGAAATGATCGCCCTGCCGTCCAATCAGGTGGCACGGCATGGCATCGCGCTCTGTCCCGAGGAGCGGGGGATCTTCGCCAGCCTCAATGTCGAGGAGAATCTGCTGCTGCCCCCGGTGGTCAAGCCGGGCGGCATGTCGGTGCCGGAAATCTATCAGCTCTTCCCCAACCTCCTGGAGCGGCGCAAGAGCCAGGGAACCAAGCTTTCGGGCGGCGAGCAGCAGATGCTGGCGATCGGGCGCATTCTGCGCACCGGCGCCAATCTGCTCATGCTGGACGAGCCGACGGAAGGGCTGGCGCCGGTCATCGTGCAGCGGATCGGCGAGGTGATCGGGCAGCTCAAGGCCCGCGGCTTCACCGTGCTCCTGGTCGAGCAGAATTTCCGTTTCGCCGCCACGCTGGCCGACCGCCATTATGTCGTTGAGGACGGCCGCGTCATCGACCGTTTCTCGGCGGCCGAGATCACGTCCAACATGGACAAGCTCCATGCCTATCTGGGTGTCTGAGGTCAGGGGGACCATCGCCTGACCGGGGCATCGCGTGCGTCGTGACTGGAGCCTGTTCCGGGGAAGGCGGTCGATCGATCCGCCGGGGAACGGGCGTTGGATTTATCGGTTGGGGGCGAAATCCGATCCGGCGAGGATCCGATTTCACTCCGCTTACCCGGTGCTTTGCCCGCGGTCGGTCATATACCGCCCGCTGACCAAGTCCGGCCCATTGGGGGAAGGCTGCAACCGGATCAAATCGCTCGGGCTTCGTGCCGGAGGGATCACGGATTGCGGCAAAGGGGAGCCAAACCTATTAGGAGGGTGAATATGGCTTTAGGTATTACCAGGAGCTTGCTGGGCGCAGCGGCGCTCAGCCTATTGACGGTTACGGCTCAGGCGGCGGGCGCTCCGGCACCGGTCACGCTCGGCGTGCTTACCGACATGTCGAGCCTTTATGCGGCCGCAACCGGGCCGGGCTCGGTCGTGGCGACGCAGATGGCGGTGGAGGATTTCGGCGGCTCGGTTCTCGGCCGCAAGATCGTGATCATTTCCGCCGACCACCAGAACAAGCCTGACGTCGGCGTCAGCATCGCGCGCAAATGGTTCGACACCGAGGGCGTCGATGCCATCGTCGACATCCCGAACTCGGCCGTGGCGCTGGCCGTGCAGAACGTCGGCATCCAGGAGAAAAAGATCCTTCTGATGTCGGGTCCGGCCAGCTCGGAATTGACCGGCAAGGCCTGCTCGCCCTACGGCTTCCATTGGTCGTTCGACACCCATGCGCTGGCCGAGGTGACGGGCGGCGCGCTGGT
>CALCYJ010000147.1 GCA_937905845.1 uncultured Rhodospirillales bacterium | reverse complement strand
GATCTGGAGATGGGTCTCGCGGTTGCCCTCGCGGACGGTGGCGATGGTCGCCATGACCTGGCAGCGCTCGCCATCGAGGCTGGCCGCCTGGCGCTCGAAGGACAGAACCTGGCTGCCCGAGGCGTAGCCCTTGGCGTGCAGCGTGCGCAGGCCGCCCAGTTCCTGGTTGATCAGCGCTTCCTGCCGTTCCTTGGAATTCTGCTGCAAGGTGAGGCCGGCGATCTCCGCCTTCGACTGCGCGATGCGGTTTTCCAGGATCGAAGTCTGGCCCAGGAGCGTGTTGCGCCGGCTGGTGAAGATGCCGCGCTGGCCGGTGAGCGCCGCGGCGGCCTCGCCGTCATGGGCGGCGCGGGCGACGAGGTCGGGCGGGAAGGTGATGGCGCTGGCGCCGTCGCGCTCGGCGACGAGGCGGGCCTGCTCGGCCCGGGCATCGTCGTAACGGCCCTGGAGCAGCGCCAGATCGGCCCGTACCTGGCTGTCGTCGAGGCGGAGCAGCACCTGGCCTGCCTTCACGTGATCGCCGTCGGCGACCAGGATCTGGCGCACGATGCCGCCTTCAAGGTGCTGTACCGTCTTGCGGCTGCCCTTGACCACCACGGTGCCCTGCGCCAGAACCGCGGTTGCGAGCGGCGCATAGACCGACCAGGCGGCGAAGCCGCCAAATGCCACCAGGATGATGAGCCAGCCGGCGAGAATGCTGCCGCCGCAGCGGGTGGCGACCGGCTTCGTGTCCTTGGGGCGGGTCGGCAGCGCGATCTCCGCCCGGGCCGCCATGGCGCGCGCGCTCATGCGTCCAGCTTTCGGGTTGCGACCGGCCGCACGATCGGACGGGTGTCCGGCAGCGCGACGGTTCGGCCATGGGGGGAAGCGGTGACAAAGGCGCCGCCGCCGGTGAGCGTCACCGTCTTGTTGAGCGGGACCATGGCGCCGGACGTCGGTGCCTGTGCCCGTGCCTGTGCCTGTGCCTGCGCGGTTGCGGCCGATGGTGCGCCGATCGTCGTCGAAGCGGCCGCCGTCGCAGCAACCGGCGTCGAGGTGACCGGCTGGGGCGCGTTCACGACATGGCTCGAAAGACGGGCCAGAATCTCCTCGCGCGGGCCGACCATGCGGATCGCGCCCTGCGCCAGAACCAGCATCTGATCCACCGCGGACAGGATCTCGGGGCGGTGGGAAATCAGCACGACCGTGGTGCCGCCGCGCTTGAGTTCCGACACCGCCTCGACCAGGGCGGCTTCGCCCTCGTCGTCGAGATTGGAGGCGGGTTCGTCCAGCACCACCAGGACCGGCTTGCCGAAAAGCGCGCGCGCCAGTCCGATGCGCTGGCGCTGGCCACCCGAGAGGGCGGCGCCGCCGGAGCCGATATGGGTGTCGTAGCCCTGGGGCAGCCGCAGGATCATCTCGTGCACGCTCGCCCGCTTGGCGGCGGCGATGATTGGCTTGGAATCGCGCCGGTCGCCGAAGCGGCAGATGTTTTCCGCCACCGTGCCATCGAACAATTCGACATCCTGGGGCAGGTAGCCGATATAGGGGCCGAGCTCGTCGCGGTTCCAATGGTGGATGTCGGCGCCGTCGAGCCGGACCTTGCCCGAATAGGGCGGCCAGGCACCGACGAGCAGGCGGGCCAGCGTCGTCTTGCCGGCGCCGCTCGGTCCGATCACTCCCATCACCTGGCCCGCGGGGATGCGCAGGCTGAGCTGGCGCAGGGTGGGCTGGGTGCTGCCGGGCGGCACCGCGAAGATATTCTCCAGCGCCAGCGCGCCCTTCGGCGCCGGCAGCGAGGTTTTCACCGTCACGGGCGGCGCCATCGACAGCAGCGTGTTGAGCCGGGCATAGGCGGTGCGGGCGCCGACGAACTGCTTCCAGGTGTTCATCGCGCTTTCAAAGGGGGCGAGCGCCCGGCTGACCACGATGGAGGACGCGATGATGACGCCCGAGGTGATCGCGCCATTGACGGCGAGATAGGCCCCGGTGGCCAGCAGCAGGACCTGGAGCAACTGCCGCAGCAGCTTGCCGAGCGAGGTGATCAGTCCGGCCCGGTCGCTGGCGGAGGCTTGCAGGCGCAGCATCTGGTTGCGGCGGACGAACCAGCGGCTGCGCAGATTCTCGAACATGCCCATGGCATGCAGCACTTCGGCATTGCGCAGGCTCGATCCGATGAAGCCGATGATGCCGACCGAATGGCGGTTCGCATCCTCGAGCGGCTTGCGGGTGGCAAGCTCGTTCACCAGCGCCAGCGAAAAGAGAACCAGCGCGCCGCCGGTGGCGACGCCGCCCAGGACCGGATGCATGATATAGACGACGCCGATCAGCATCGGCGACCAGGGTATGTCGAAGAAGGCAAGCGGCCCGCTGCCGCCAAGATACTGGCGCAGCGTGTCGAGATCGCGCATGCCCTGGGCGGAGGTTCCCCGGTTGCTGGCCAGCGCCGAGGCGAAGGTCGCCTGTAGGATGCGCTCGGAAAGCTGCGCGTCGATCTGGGCGCTGACCCGGACCAGAATGCGCGAGCGCACGATATCCAGTCCCGACATGACCAGCAGCATGGCGGCGGCGATACCCGCCAACAAGACCAGGGTAGACATATTGCGGGTTGGCAGAACGCGGTCGTAGACCTGCATCATGAAAAGAGGGGAAACCAAGAGTAAAGAGTTAATAAAGCAACTAAATACACCCGTCGTAACGAATGCGTAGCGGCACGATGTCAAGACATCCCTTAGTTCTGAGCTATTTTCGCTCATTGCCCTCACTTCTTCGGGTAGAGAGCCCGATGATCTCACCTTCGAGATATCGCCTCGATTGATGCGATCGCCCGCGCCATTACAATTAGGGCGATTTTTAGCAGAATGTCGTTAATGGAGTGCTAATAAAGCCTAATGCGGCGGTGGGCGCCTTGCGGAACGGCGGGATGGGCGCGCGTCCGGATGCATCCGATTCGGGTATCGTTCCCAATCGCTTGATCTGGATGATGTTTCGGTCGGAAAGGCTGGGGGATTTTCGGGGATTTAGGCTCTCTATCGCGTGATCCCGGGCGTGGCCGGCAGGATCCTCAGAGCCAGTCGATCAGGAGGAGGATGGCGAACCAACATAAAGCGGCGGCGGCGAACCACAACAGCAGGGCGGCCGGAAGCGGTACCCGCGGATCGCGACGGATCTTGCCGAAGTCGTATTTCAGATAGGCCGGGTCGCGCATATCTTGGTTCCACACTCGCTGGGCAGCGTTTCTGCCGGCCCGTCACACCGCACCAGGACCTCAAGCCCTGGGAATTGGGGAGAAATGGATTCCGACCTTGAACGACGCCTCCGTTCTCACCCGATAAGTCTCTTTTCGCTCTCGCCGCCTCTCCTCTGAGAGCCCGCCGTCTCTCCTCTGGGAGATAGTGCCGCTCAACCCGTTTAGCGCGGCGCCCGGCAGAAGCGGATCCTCATATCAACCCCGGTTCGGCCAATCTTGCCAATCCGGCCAATCCTACCATCCGGCTGCCATGGAGCGGCTGCATACATCCAGACGATGCCGCGACCCTGGCACAGCGGTCGATCGGAATGCCTGCGGCTTTTTCTCCGCAGGCGTCTCCAAGCCTTCGCACCTGCGGCGCAGAGGCTTCCGACCGTATGATCCGCTGGTCTTCATCACTCAATCCCCTATTACCGTTAAGCAAACGACGTGCCAGATATTGTCGGTTCCATCTGGCATCAGGCGATAAGGGGCGCACTCCCGGTTTCAGAAGGTGAAATACCGGGGCGGCAGCCGCAAAAACCGGCAGAACCCGAAGGTTACAGCCGATCGGCGCGGTGCGGGCCGGCGTGTGGAGGGGGCCAGGCGCCGTTCATTCCGCGGGAGAAAAAGGACAGGGTTCAGCCTGTCATTCGTGATGTTTGTAAATTCCGCCGACAGATTGCGATGAAATGCTTACACGCGGCCTGGTCGGCGCAGGGCATCCATCAAGCCCATCCAATCGGCCCGTGGTCCTTGGGCTTGGATGGCACCGGATGGCGCCAGGCGAGCCGCTGTGAGCGAACGGCATGCGCCGGCAGAGGCTGGGAGAAAAGCGATCGTGGCCAAAAAAGCCAAAAGAAAAGCGGCGGCCCGGTAAAGGGCCGCCGCCGATAGAGAAGCCAGCAGGTCGGTGTCGTTCAGCTTAGCTTAGGCCTTGCGGCGCCGACGGTAGGTCAGGGCCAGTCCGGTCAGGCCGGCGCCGAACAGGGCCAGGGTGGCCGGCTCGGGAACCGACTGGGCGGTGCCCGAGAAGGAGATCGACAGGCCGCCGGTCGTGCCGTTGGCAGTGATGATCAGCGTGCCGCCGGTCGGTGCATACAGGCCCGGGGTGCTGTCGGTGACGACGCCGGTGCCCGAGATGGTCAGCGTGTCCTCACCATGGCCGGACGAGGGGCCGCTCGTTGACACCGCGTTGATCTGGTTGAGGGAGAAGGTGAAGCCATCGATCGACAGGAAGTTGCTGATCGGCCCCGAGAAGGGCGAGAAGGTCAGCGACGACACGATCGTGCCGAGATCACCGTAATGGATCGTCGAATAATCGCCGATGCCGGTGCCCGTGGCGAACAGGCCGCTGAAATCGATCGTATTGGTGGTGAGCAGGGTCTGACCCGCAGGCAGCGAAGCCCCGCCGGCGAAAGCAAACGAGCCGGTGATGAGCGGGAGCGCTTCGGCGGCCGGGGCGACGGTAAAGGCCGCGAGCGCAAGACCGAGGGCGACCGTGGCCGACTTCAAGAGGGTGTACATAATGAACTCCATCTGGCTGTGACTTGCTTGGCTTCCCTACCCGATTTTCCGTCCCAAAGACCGCAACCGCGTCTGCCCTGGGTCATCATCGGTGTCTGGCGCCGACTTCGGGAGACATATAGCAAGCGGCGTGCCAGAATTTTGGGTCTATATATTTCAATGGATTAGAGGCGATGCCGAGTGGGATTGACGGGCTTTTGTAAAGGAATCCGACAGGTTTTGACGCTGTTCTTTCCAGTCCGGGAAGGGCCATAGGTTGTACGGCCGGCGGCGGGTGCGGGCCGTCGTCCGCGAAAGGCGAAAAGCGCACGCGGGATCGCCTTCCAATTCCAGCAGCATGGGTTCCAGCGGCATGGGCTTCCCGCGGCTTCCGGTTTCGGCCGGGCCATCGCCCGGCCACGCCGGGGTTGACAGGAAGGGTGGCCGGTGATAGCCATTCTGCAATTGATAACCGTTTGCATATTCTATCCGAACGGCGCTCTTGCCGTTTCGGGCCGGCGGTTTTCCGATGGGACGATTGGAGGGTTTCGCATGTTGTCTCGCGGGTCATGGTATCGGCCGCGCCGCTTCGATCGGGTCGCGGCCCTGGCGGCGCTGGCCCTTATCGTCGGCGCCGGCGGCCTGATCGCGCCCGCGGCCCGCGCGGCGGAGCCGGTGACCTTGACACTCTATAGCGGTCAGCACATGCAGACGGTCGATCGGCTGATCGCCGCCTTCGCCCGCGAGAGCGGCATCAAGGTGCGGGTGCACGAGGGCGAGGGGCCGGAGATCGCGAACCAGATCGCGCAGGAAGGCGCCTATTCGCCCGCCGACGTGGTCTTCGTCGAAAATTCCCCGGAACTGGTTCTGCTGGACGAGAAAAAGTTGCTGGCGCCGGTCGCGCCGGCGGTGCTGAAGCGGATTCCCGCCCGTTTCAGCGCGCAAGACGGCCACTGGCTCGGCGTCCTGGCGCGCGAGAACGTGCTGGCCTTCAATCCGGCCCTGATCGGGGAGAGCGCGCTGCCGGCTTCGCTTACCGATCTCGCCCGGCCGCAATGGAAGGGAAAGATCGCCATCGCGCCGTCGGATGCGGATTTCCTGCCGCTGGTCCGGGCGGTCGAGGTCAGTGCCGGCAAGCCCGCCGCACTCGCCTGGCTGAAGGGTCTGAAAGCCAATGCCCAGGTGTTCGACGATGACGAGGGCGTGGTGGCGGCGGTCGAGCGCGGCTCGGTCGCGGCCGGCATCATCAACAATTATTATTGGGCCCGGCTGCGCACCGAAACCGGCGCCGCCAAGATGCGGAGCCGCATCTACCATTTCAGCCACGGCGATATCGGGGGATTGATCAATGTCTCGGGTGTGGCGGTGCTGAAATCCTCGAAACACCCGGCGGCCGCCCAGCGCTTTCTGGCCTTTCTGGTGAGCCGGCCGGCGCAGGAGATGCTGGCCCGGGGCGAGATCGATTTTGAATATCCGCTGCTGCCCGGCGTGCCGGCGAACCCGCTGCTCAAACCCTTCGACCAGCTTCAACCACCCGCGATCACGATGGCGGAGCTTGGCGACGACCAGGCCTCGGCAACGCTCCTGCGCGAGGCCGGGCTGTTGTGACGACCCGGACGGTGCCAGCATCGCTCGACCGCCCTCCGGTGGTCATCGTCCGGCGGCGGGTGCCGCCCGGCCTGCTGGCGGCGTCGGCGGTAGCGGCGGGGCTGGTCTTCCTTCCCCTCGCCTGGACCTTGCTCCAGGCGTTCGAGGTTACGCTCAAGGACGCGGTGGCATTGCTGTTCCGGCCGCTGGTGGGCGAGCTGCTGTTCAATACCCTCACCCTGATCGGCGCCACCACCTGTGCCGCCGCCGTCATCGGTACCGCCGCGGCCTGGTTCGTCGAGCGGACCCGCCTGCCCGGGCGGCGTGTCTTCGCCGTTCTGGCGGCGGTGCCGCTCGCCATCCCGGCCTTCATTACCAGCTATGCCTGGGTGTCGATCAGCGCCGGGTTGCAGGATTTCGCCGGGGCGCTGCTGGTGGTCACCAGCGCCTATTATCCGCTCGTCTATCTTCCGGTCGCCGCGGCGCTGCGCGGCATGGACCCGGCGCTGGAGGAAACGGCGCGGGCGCTGGGCGAGAGCGGCTGGGGCTGTTTCCGCCGGGTGGTGCTGCCGCAGCTGAAGCCGGCGCTGCTCGGCGGCATGCTGCTGGTGGCGCTCAATACTTTGAGCGAGTTCGGCGCCTTTGGCCTGTTGCGCTTCCGCACCTTCACGACCGAGATCTATGCCGAATATCGCACCGGCTTCAATGGGCCCGAGGCTTCCCTTCTCGCCCTGGTCCTGGTGCTTCTGTGTCTCGCGTGTCTGGTGGCCGAGGTCATGGTGAGGGGGCGGGCGCGCTATGGCCGCCTGGCGCGCGGCACCCGCCGGCCGGCCGCATTTCTGGATCTCGGGTGGGCGCGCGTGCCGGTCCTGGCCGGCTTCGGCCTGCTGATCCTGGTCACGCTCGGCATTCCGCTCGGGACCATCCTCTATTGGCTGACGCAGCATGGATCGGCCGCGATCTCGCCCGTGGCCGTCACGGCGGCGCAGCTCTTCAACTCGACCTTGTCCTCGCTTCTGCTCGGCCTTGCCGGCGCGGCGGTGACGCTCGCTCTGGCCCTGCCGCTGGGCTTTCTCGCCACGCGCTACGAGGGGCGGCTGATCACCGTGCTGGAGCGCACCGCCTATCTCGCCCAGGGCATGCCGGGGATCGTGGTGGCGCTGGCGCTCGTCTCCCTCACCGTGCAGGCCCTGCGGCCGCTCTACCAGAGTGCGGCGCTGCTCGTCATCGCCTATGCCATCCTGTTCCTGCCGCTGGCGCTGGTCAGCGTGCGCGCGGCCCTGGTGCAGGCGCAGCGCGGGCTGGAAGAAAGCGCCCGGGCGCTCGGCCTCGGCTGGATGGCGGTGGTGCGGCGCGTTCTGCTGCCGATGGCCGGGCCCGGGCTGGGTGCCGCGGCGGCGATGGTGTTCGTCTCCATCGTCACCGAGCTTACGGCGACGCTGCTGCTGGCGCCCATCGGCACGCGGACGCTCGCCGTGCAGGTCTGGGCCGATACATCGACCGTGGCTTTCGCGGCGGCCGCGCCCTATGCCGCGCTGATGGCCGCGATCTCCCTCCTCTCCACCTGGATCCTGGCCCGGCGCTTCGGCGGCGGCGCCGGGGTCTTCGCGAGCTAGGGGAAAGGCGCCGATGGCCGCGCTGGAAATCCAGGGACTGACCAAGGCCTTTGGGCCCGAGCCGGTGCTGCGCGGGGTGGATCTGAGCGTGGATTCGGGCCGGCTGGTCGCCATCCTCGGCGCCTCGGGCAGCGGCAAGACCACGCTGCTGCGCTTGCTGTGCGGCTTCGAGACTGCCGATTCCGGCAGCATCCGCATCGGCGGCAAGATGGTCTCGGGCCCGGGCCTGCATGTTCCGCCCGAGCGGCGGAATATCGGCTATGTCGCGCAGGAAGGCGCGCTGTTCCCGCATCTCTCAGTCGCCGACAATATCGTTTTCGGCCTGCCCAGGGCGCAGCGCCGCGCCCGCCACCGGGTGGCGGAGCTGCTGGAGATGGTCGGGCTGCCGGCCGCCTATGGCGTCCGCCCGCCGCAGGCGCTTTCAGGCGGCGAGCAGCAGCGGGTGGCGGTGGCCCGCGCGCTCGCGCCCAACCCGGCCATGGTGCTGCTGGACGAGCCGTTCTCGGGCCTCGATGCCGCCTTGCGCGCCGAGACGCGGCAGGCGGTGGCGGCGGCGCTCAGCCGGGCGGGGGCCACGGCGCTGCTGGTGACGCACGATCAGGCGGAAGCGCTCTCCATGGGGCATGCCGTCGCGGTGCTGCGGCAGGGTGTGCTGGTGCAGGTCGCGAGCCCGGAGAGGCTCTACCGCCATCCGGTCGATCCGGAACTGGCGCGTTTCGTCGGCGATGCCGTGCTGCTGCCGGGCGTGGCCAAGGCCGGCCGCGTCTGCTGCACCCTCGGGCATCTGCCGCTCAGCGCCGGCATGATGAACGGCGCCGCGCCGGAGGGCGAGGTGGAAATCATGATCCGGCCGGAGCAGATCCGCCTGGTCTCGGGCGATGAGGGGCAGGGCGCCTCGGCGCGGGTCTCGACGGTGACCTATTACGGGTTGAACGCCAGCGTGCGCCTGACGCTTTCAGGCGGCGGCGAGCCGGTGGCGCTGACCGCGCTCGTGCCCGGACATCAGAGTCCCCGGCCCGGAGACACCGTCGGAATCTTGGTCGAGGGCGATGTGATGGCCTATGTTGCGAAGAAGGATCGCGGGAATGCCTAATCGGCGCTCAAGGGGGCCAGGAACGGCCGCCAGGATCGGTCAGGGCGTTCTGGGCGCGGCGGCGCTTTCGGCTGCCGCGCTGCTGCTGCCGGCGGCGGCGCAGGCCCAGGATGCGGGCGATGCCGCGGCGGCCGGGCAACCCGGCTTTCTCGCCGGCCTGTGGACGCAGAGCACGCTGCTCGGCGACATGGGTGGATTGCGCAGCACGCTCGGCCGATACGGCATCACGCTCGGTCTACAGGAGACGAGCGAGGTCTTGGGCAATGTCAGCGGCGGCACCCGTCAGGGCGCCGAGTACGATGGTTTGACGACCTTGACCCTCGACGCCGACCTGCAAAAGGCGCTGGGATGGACCGGCGGCACGTTCCACCTCAGCGCCTTGCAGATCCACGGGCGCAATCTGAGCGCGGACGATCTCGATACGCTACAGGCCGCGAGCGGGATCGAGGCCAAGGATTCCACCCGGCTGTGGGAACTCTGGTACCAGCAGGCGCTGCCCGGCGGAAAGGCCGATGTCCGGGTCGGCCAGCAGAGCATCGACCAGGAATTCATGGTCAGCGCCTATTCCAGCCTGTTCATGAATGCCGCGATGGGCTGGCCCGTGCTGCCCGCGGCCGATCTCTATGCCGGCGGGCCGGCCTATCCGCTCTCCGCGCCCGGCATCCGGCTGCACGTCCAGGCCACCGACAGCGTCAGCGTGCTGGCCGGCGTGTTCGACGACAATCCGCCGGGCGGTCCTTTCGCCGCGGATTCTGAGCTTCGCGGGGCGGAGCGGGCGGGCGTGAAATTCAACCTCGATAACGGCGCGCTCTTCATCGGCGAGCTGCAATATGCCGTCAATCAGCCGGCGAGCGGGGCCGGCGCGTCCGATCCGGCGCCCTCGGGCCTGCCCGGAACCTACAAGCTCGGCGTCTGGTATGATACCGCCGCCTTCCCCGATCAGCAGGACGACAGCAACGGCCTCTCGCTCGCCAGCCCAAACAGCAACGGCATCCCCGCCGCGCGGGGGGGCAATTTCAGCGTCTATGCCCTGGCCGATCAGATGGTCTGGCGCGCGGGAGGTAAGGATCCGCAGGCGGTTGGCCTTTTCGCCCGCGTCATGGGCGCGCCGTCGGATCGCAACCTCGTCAGCGCCAGCTTCGATGCCGGCGTGAGCCTGAAGGCGCCGCTGCCGGGACGCGATAACGACACGTTTGGAATCGGTTACGGCATGGCCGAGATCAGCAGCGCCGCCCGCGCCCTCGACCGCGAGGAGGCGGCCGCGGCGGGAAATACGTCACCCATCGGCTCCAGCGAGCAGTTCATCGAGGTGACCTATCAGATCCAGCTCGCCCCGTGGTGGCAGCTACAGCCCGATTTCCAATATGTCTTCAACCCCGGTGGGGGCGTTGTCGATCCCGACAATCCGGCGCGCACGGTCGGCAACGAAGCCATTCTCGGCTTGCGGACGAACATTACCTTCTGAGCACGACGGTCTTGACCGGCCAGGGGCTACGACTTAGATCTTTAGAGGTTTGCCATGCGACTAATTTGCATTCCTAGGAGAAAATTCATCCGGCCGGGCCGGGTTGACCGGTTCGACCCCGCCGTGGCGGCGGCGGCAAATGGTTTTCGGGATAGGGAGGACGACGTGAAGACGCGCGTTTCGGTACGATGAGCGGCCGCTGTCCCTTCGCCACCCGGCGCGGCTTCCTGACGGCTGCCGGCAGTCTGGTGGCCGCTGCCGGCACGACGGCCCTGGCGGTGCCGGGCGGCGCCACGGCCCGCGCCGCGGTCCTTCCGCCCGAGGCCGGCGGTCCTTCGGAGCGGCGTCAGATCGAGCCCTTCTGGGGCGAGCATCAGGGCGGCATCGCGACGCCGCCGCAGACGCACACCTATTTCGCCGCTTTCGATCTCACGACGGATAAGGCGAGCGATGTCGTGGCGATGCTGCGCCTGTGGACGGAAGCTTCGGTCCGGATGGCGGCGGGAGAGACGGCGGAGCCGCTCAGCAAGGATCTCGTCAAACCGGCCGCCGACAGCGGCGAGGCGCTGGGTTTGAGCCCGGCGCGGCTGACCTTGACCTTCGGGCTCGGGGCCGGGCTGTTCACCAAGGACGGCAAGGATCGCTACGGGCTGGCCAAGCGCCGGCCGCAGGCCCTGGTCGATCTGCCGCGCTTCAACGGCGACCAGATGATCGCCACCTATACCGGCGGCGATCTTTCGGTGCAGGCCTGTGCCGACGATCCGCAGGTCGCCTTTCATGCCGTGCGCCAGCTCGCCCGCCTGGCCTATGGCCACGCGCAGATCCGCTGGACGCAGGCCGGCTTCGGCTCCAACCAGGCTGCCGGCGGGACGCCGCGCAACCTGATGGGGTTCAAGGACGGGACGATCAATCCCGTGCCGGAAGCCGCGAGCAAGCAGACGAAAGGGCCGCACCAGGCCAGCCTGGAAGAGGTCGTCTGGGCCGGCACGGAAGGACCGGCCTGGATGCGGGGCGGCAGCTATCTCGTCGTCCGCCGGATCCGGATGGCGCTTGAACATTGGGACCGGATGGAAGTCGGCTTCCAGGAACAGGTGTTCGGCCGGCAGAAATATTCCGGCGCGCCGCTTGGCCGGACGCACGAGCTTGATCCGCTCGACCTCGCCGCCACCGACAAGGACGGCAATCCGGTCATCCCCGATAGCGCCCATGTCCGCCTTGGGGCGGCGGAGAGCAACGGCGGCGCGCAGATCCTGCGGCGCGGCTATTCCTATAACGACGGCGTCAGCTTCACCGCCGAACGCTGGCCGCCCTGGCACCAGGGGATGGAATATGACGCCGGGCTGCTGTTCCTGTGCTATCAGCGCGATCCGCGCGCGGGCTTCATCAAGATCTACGAGAACATGTCGAAGCTCGACATGCTGAACCAGTTCGTCACCCATAACGGCAGCGGCGTCTTCGCCTGCCCGAAAGGCGTGGCCAGGGGCGAGTTCATCGCCGAGCCGCTGTTCGCATGATCGCAGGGAAGCCCGGTCCTTTTCCGCGACCGGAATAGGCTCTAGAGCAATTCCAGGAAAAGTGGAACCGCTTTTCCGTCCGGAATTGCGGCAACACAAAGGGCTGGAGCGGTTTCGCGACTCCAAGAAAACCGAACCCGCCCTAGCGCTCCGGCGCCGCCCGGCTCGGGCCGGAGGGCGCGGGGGCGGCGCCGAGCGGTTCGGCCTCGGCATCCTTGAGCCGGCTGGGTTGCAATTCTCCGGCGCGTTCCAGCACCGGATAGGCAGCCGAGCAGATGTGCGAATGGATGCGCTTCAGATCGCGCAGGATGTCGAGGTGAAGCGAGCTTGATTCGATGCTTTCCGGGCGGCCTTCGCGCAGGCGCGCGAGGTGGCTTTCGGCGGCGGCGAATTCGCGCTCCCGGAGCTTGGTCTTCTCGGCGATGAGCTGGCGCGCGCTACGGACGTCGCCCGACATGAAGACGCCGAAGGCGAGCTTGAGATTGTCGAGCACCTCCTGATGGAAGGCCGCAAGCTCGGCCGCGCCTTCGCGGGAAAAGACGATCTGGCGCTTGATCTTCTTCTGGGCAAGCTCCATCAGGTTCTTGTCGATGATGTCGCCGACATGCTCGAGATTGATGGAGAAGGTGATCACTTCCATCGCGCGATGGCCGTCGCGATCATCGAGGCTCTCGCGCGTCAGCCGCGTCACATAGAGCTTCACCGCTTCATCCAGCCGGTCGACGGCATTATCCATCCGGCTGATTTCGCCGACCAGCTTGCGGTCGTCGGTGAGGAAGGCCGTCATGGTCTGTCGCAGCATGGTCTCGACGATATCGCCGATATGAAGCGTTTCGCGCGCAGCGCAGGCCAGCGCCACCGAGGGCGTGCTCATCGCCGTTTCATCGAGATAGAGGGGCGTCGCCGGATCGGCGGAAGGTTTCTGTTCCGGCAGGAAATGCGTCAGGAGCGCCGCCAGCCGGCCGAGCGGCAGGATGAAGATGATCGCGAGCGCGAGGTTGAACAGCGTGTGGAAATCGGCCGTCATCCGCGACGGGTTGGGCTCGATGTGCAGAAGCGCGGTCGCGATCGGGTGCAGAAAGGGGAAGACGAGGATGCAGCCGACCAGGCGGTTGATCAGATTGCCGATCGGCAGGCGCCGGCTCGCGGGATTGCCCGGCTGACTGCCTTCGACCAGGGGATTGATGGCGCTGCCAAGATTGGCGCCGAGCACCAGCGCCAGGGCCGCCGCCGGCGTGACGAAGGAGGCGAAGGCCAGCGACATCACCAGCACGACGATCGTCACGCTCGAATGCGCGACCCAGGTCAGGGCGGCGGCGATCAGCAGGCAGAGAAGCGGCTCGCCGGTGATGGCCGCGAGCAGGGTGCGGACCGCCGGGGCATTCTCGGCCGGCGCCAGCGTGTCGAGCAGGATGTGCAGGGACAGCAGCATCAGGCCGATGCCGATGGCGACCCGGCCGAGATCGCGCGTGCGGGTCCGGCCGCCGCGCTTGAAGGCGATGAGGCCGACCAGGAACAGGACCGGCGCCACCGCCGACACGTTGAAGGACAGGACCTGGACGATCAGGGTGGTGCCGACATTGGCGCCGAGCATGATCGCGAGCGCCGGGACGAGATCGACCGCGCCGCCGCTGGCAAACGACGTCGTCATCAGTCCGGTCGCGGTGCTGCTTTGCAGGAGAGCGGTGACGAAGACGCCGGCCAGGAAGGCGAGCAGGCGGTGGCGCAGCGCCAGGCCGAGCAAGCGTCGCAGATCGGAGCCGAAAGCGCGCACGATCCCGCTATGGACCATATGCAGGCCCCATAGCAGCAGGGCCACGCCGCCCATCAGGTCGAGAAGGATAAGGCTGCCCAAGGTTTCGCGCTTCTCCTTGTTCCGCCGGCCCGGGTTGCCTTTGAGCCCGGTGGGGCGGCCGAATTCAGGCTCGAGAGAACTGTAGATCTATTCCCCGCGATCTCAAGCCCGCTTTGAAGCCGTAGCGGGTGCCGCAAGCGCGGTGGCCGGGTTCGAGCTTTCCATTGCAACCGGCCGGTCGATCGGCAATGATCGATGCCGTGATGGTTCCCCGCGAGGGGATCAAAAGGGAACACGGTAAGGTCTGCGCGACCAAAGCCGAGGCTGTCCCCGCAACTGTAAATGGCGAGCCGATCGCCATGACGCCACTGGAAGCCTTGCCGGAGAAAGACCGGATGGGCGACTGGGAAGGCGGCGATCGGCGGAGACCCATGAGCCAGGAGACCTGCCATCACCGGTTGTCAGCGTAGGAGCATCGGACGGGAGAATCCGATGAGGCATGCCGGATTCCGGCTTTGCCGTCGCCTGCGGTGACGCGACGTCAACCGCATGCGAGGATCTCATGCTGACACGGGCTTTTCATCTCTTCAACGACAGCGGCAGCGGCCTGCGCGGCAAGGTCGCCGGCATCTATTCCGTGCTCTTCGTCGCCAATGTGGCGATCTGGATCTGGGCGCTCATCGTCTTTCACGACCATCCGGTCCTGCTCGGGACCGCCCTTCTCGCCTATACGTTCGGGCTGCGGCACGCGGTCGACGCCGATCACATCGCCGCCATCGACAATGTGACGCGCAAGCTCATGCAGGAGGGCAAGCGCCCGGTGGCCGTCGGCTTCTTTTTCGCGCTCGGCCATTCCACCGTGGTTCTCGCCATGTCGATCGGCGTCAGTTTCGCCGCGACGGCGCTGCAATCGCACTTCTCCCAGTTCAAGGATATCGGCGGCCTGATCAGCACCGCGGTCTCGGCGTTCTTCCTGCTGCTGATCGCCTTCGCCAATATTCTCATTCTGCTCTCGGTCCGGCGGACCTTCCTCGCGGTGAAGCGCGACGGGCGCTTTGTCGAGGAGGATCTCGATCTGCTGCTGAACAGCCGCGGCTTTCTTGCCCGCCTGTTCCGGCCGCTGTTCCGCCTGATCACGCGAAGCTGGCAGATGTTCCCGATCGGGCTCCTGTTCGGCCTGGGCTTCGATACGGCGAGCGAGGTCGCCCTGTTCGGCATTTCGGCCGCCCAGGCCTCCCACGGCGCATCGCTGTGGCTGATCATGGTATTTCCGGCGCTGTTCGCCGCCGGCATGTCGCTGATCGATACGACCGACGGCATCCTGATGCTCGGCGCCTATGGCTGGGCGTTCATGAAGCCGATCCGCAAGCTCTATTACAATATGACCATCACTTTCGTGTCGGTCGTCGTCGCCGTCGTCATCGGCGGGATCGAGACGCTCGGCCTGATCGGCGACCGGCTCGGCCTTCAGGGCGGGGTGTGGGATAAGGTCTCGCTGCTGAACGATAATTTCGGCACGCTCGGCTATATTATCATCGGCGTCTTCGCCCTGAGCTGGATCGGTTCGATCGTGATCTACCGCATCCGGCGCTATGACGAGATCGAAGTGACCACGGTTTAGGCGGGCACCGGCGGCGGCATGTCTTCGGGCGCCAGGATCGCACCCTGGGCCCGGAGCGTCCGCCGCACGGAGGTCGCATCGACGGCGCCGTCAGCAGCCAGTGCCGCCGCGGCGACGCCCGCGGCCTGCCCGGTGGCGAAGGCGGTGCCCATGACGCGCAGGCTGGCCCCGGCCTCGCGGTCGCCATCGGCCGTGCGCCCGGCCGCAAATAGATTCGGCGTGTCGGCGCTCATCAGGCAGGTGAGCGGGATATCGTAAGCGCCGCCTTCGGGCGGCAGGGCGAAGCTGCTCTCGAAGGTGGCGCGGTCGTGCCATTCCACGCCCCAGGCGCCGAGCGCCACGCAATCCTCGGCCCGTCGCCCCGCCATCACCTCGGCCCAGCGCAAGGGGCCGATCGAATCGATGTGCCGCGATTCGCGTGTGCCGAACTCGGGCCCCGTCGCGGCGAGATAGGCGCTCTCGCAGCCCGGGATCGAGCGGATGATTTCGAGATAGGTCCAGGCCTGCGCGCGGCCCTGTCGCTCCGCGCGGCTCAGGCTTGCAGCCTCGCGCGCGTCGTAATCCTCGGACGCCAGATAGCAGATCAGATCGCCCGAAAGCGGCAGGCGCGCGACGACGCTCCGCTCCTTGCTGAGGGGTTTGACGCCAGCCGTCCGCGCCGCCCGCACCGCCGCCGTCACCCGTTCCGCCGTCACCTCGACCTCGGCCGGGATGCCGCCGAAGCGGGTGCCGAGCGTGCCGAGATTGACCGCGCCCTGATTGCCATAGCGCGTCGCGGCCCCGGCAAGAAAGGCGAGGTCGCCCTCGCCGCTGGCATCGACGAAGGCCTTGCCGGCGATCTCGTGGGCGCCGGAATGATCGTGATAGCGGATGCGGGTGACGCGCCCCGCCACGCGGTCGGCGCCGGTGACGAAAGCATGCAGCAGCACCGATACGCCGGCATGCGCGCAAACCTCGTCGAGGGCGCGCTTGACGGCTTCGGGGTCGAAGACCACGAAGACGCCGCGGTGGCGCTGCGGTTTGGTGACGCCGCCCATCCGCCGCAGCCGCGCCAGGACCTCGTCGGCAATTCCCGCCACCGCCTGCCGCGGGTGCTCGCCCAGCGTATAGAGGCCGCAATAGGTGAGGACGTTGCGCATCGTGGCGGCGCCGCCGAGGCAGCCCGCCCGCTCGATCAGCACGGTTCTGGCGCCGGCGCGGGCAGCACCGCAAGCGGCCGCGACCCCGGCGCTGCCGCCGCCCACCACCACCACGTCAAAGAAGCCTTTTTCCGTCATCGCTGCCGCTCGATCCCTGTCCTGATCTTCACGGGTCAGGTGCCGGATGCCGGATCGTCGAGGCCGGTGCCGCCGTAGAGCCAGGCGAGGATGTCGTAGTAATCCTCCGAGCTTCGGGACGACATGATGGCGTTGCGCAGCAGGGCATGGGCGCCGGCGGGGTGATAGATATGCTCGCCGATGGCCCGCGACTGGAGCTGCACCCGCGCGGTCCTGAGCAGGCGGTTCTGCCGGTAGCTTTCGAGCGCCTGCTCGATGTCGCCCGGGTGGGCTTCCACCTTGTGCGCCAGGCACACCGCATCCTCCATCGCCATGCAGGCGCCTTGCGCGAAATATTGCATCATCGGGTGCGCGGCATCGCCCAGCAGCGCGACCCTGCCATCCACCCAGCGTTCGACCGGATCGCGGTCGCACAGGACCCAGAGCTTCCAGTTGGAACCCTGCCGGATGATGGTCTGCACGCGCTCGTGGATATGGGCGAAACCCTGGAGAACTTCGTGCGCTTCGACCGGGAGGCCGGCGACGGGTTCGGGCGCGTCGTTATGGTAGGTCACCACGAGATTGAAGAGCTTCCAGCCCGAGAGCGGGTAATGGACGACATGGCATTTCGGCCCCGCCCACAGCGTCGCCGCGTTCCAGCGCAGATCTTCCGGCATTTGCTCGACCGGAATGACCGAGCGGTAGGTGGTATGGCCCGAGACGCGCGGCACGCCGTCGCCGACAAGCTGCCGGCGCAGGTTCGACCACAGGCCGTCAGCGCCGATCAGCGCGGCGCCCGCGACTTTGCCGCCCGAGGCCAGATGCGCCGTGACGGAGGTGCCGTCCTGCTCGTAGCCGGTGACCTCGCTTGCGGTGCGAAGCTCGATGCGGCCGCTGTTCAGGCAGGCGTCGCGGAAGACGCCGTGCAGGTCGCCGCGATGGACCACCGCATAGGGATTGCCGAAACGTTCGCGGAACGGCGCATCCAGCGCCACATGGGTGATTTCCTCGCCGCTCATCGCATCCATCAGGCGGAGCTGGTCGATATAGACCGCCATGGCGCGGGCCGCCTCGCCGATGCCGAGATAGTCGAAGGCATGAAAGGCGTTCGGGCCGAGCTGGATGCCGGCGCCGATCTCCCCGAACCGAGACGCCTTTTCGAGCACGATGACGCGCCGGCCCTTCTGCGCCAGACCAAGGGCCGCGGCCAGGCCGCCGATGCCGCCGCCGGCGATGAGGAAGGGGAGGTCTTCGGCTGGTGTCATCTCCGTTTTCCTAACACGGATCGGCGACAGGTGGCAGCATCCCTTCCCGTTCCGTCCGGCGCGGATCCGGCCTATGATGCCATCCGCGCCCTTGGGCCGGGTCCGGCCCGGCGGCGTTGCGGGCTTCTGTGGAGGATGCGGCGTCATGGACATCGATATCGGCATTAAGAAGTCCGACCGGCAGAAAATCGTCAATGGGCTGTCGCATCTTCTGGCCGACACCTATACGCTCTATCTCAAGACGCATAATTATCATTGGAACGTCATCGGTCCGATGTTCAACACGCTCCATCTTATGTTCATGGGGCAATATACCGAGATGTGGAATGCGACCGACCTGATCGCGGAGCGCATCCGGGCCCTGGGCCATCCGGCGCCGGCAAGCTATACCGCTTTCGCCAAACTCTCCAGCATCAGCGAGGAATCCGGGGTGCCGGACGCGCAGGCGATGATCCGGAACCTGGTCAAGGGGCACGAGGCGGTGGCGCGGACGGCGCGCGGCATCTTCACTTTGGCCGATCGGGCCAACGATCAGCCGACCGCCGATCTCATCACCCAGCGGTTGCAGATCCACGAGAAGACGGCGTGGATGCTGCGCAGTCTGCTGGAGACCTAGGATCCTGTCGGTTTTGAGGGGTGGGGCGCCAAGCGCGGCCGGCAGGCCTGCGGCGGGACGGGTCGCATTTTTTTATACCGGTGCGGCGGCAAATTTCCTATTTTCCTCCACCAGCTTCGCCCTGACCCTCCGCAATCGCCCGGGCCCATGACGTCTGAAACCGCGCGCATCCCCTTTCCGGGACGTCTTGTCATCGTCGGCTTCGGCAGCATCGGCCAGGGGGTGCTGCCGCTGCTGCTGCGGCATATCGACGTTGCCCGCGAGCGCATCGCCATCGTCACCGCCGACGGGCGCGGGGAGGAAGTGGCGCGTGCCGCGGGCGTGTCCTGGCGCCGCGTCACCCTGACGCCGGAGAATTATCACGCGATCCTGGAGCCTCTGCTGGCGCCGGGGGATTTTCTGCTCAACCTGTCGGTCGAGGTTTCGAGCCTGGCGCTGATCGAATTGTGCCAGATCGCGGGCGCTCTCTATATCGACACCTGCATCGAGCCCTGGGCCGGCGGCTATACCGATGACGCGCTGCCCCCCGAACGGCGGACCAATTACGTTCTGCGCGAAGCGGCGCTGGCGCTGCGCCGCAAATACGCCCATGGCCCGACCGCCGTGCTCACCCATGGCGCCAACCCGGGCCTGGTGTCGCATCTCCTGAAGCAGGCGCTGCTCAATATCGCGCGCGACAGCGGACGGACGAGGGTGCCGCCCACGGGCCGCGAGGGCTGGGCGGCGCTGGCGGAAGAACTCGGCGTGCGGGTCATTCATATCGCCGAGCGCGACACCCAGCTTGCCCGCGCGCCGAAGCATCCCGGCGAGTTCGTCAATACCTGGTCGATCGACGGGTTCGTCGCCGAGGGCTGCCAGCCGGCGGAACTGGGCTGGGGCAGCCACGAGCGCCACCTGCCGCCGGACGGTGCGCGCCATGGTTCCGGCTGCGGCGCCGCCATCTATCTCAAGCGGCCGGGCGCGGCGACGCGGGTGCGCACCTGGACGCCGAACGAGGGGCCGTTTCTGGGCTTTCTCATCACCCACGGCGAGGCGATCTCGATCGCCGATTATTATACGCGGCGCCAGGGTGCCGAAGTGGCCTATCGGCCGACGGTCCATTACGCCTATCACCCGTGCGATGATGCCGTGCTCTCGCTGCACGAGCTTGCCGGCAAGGCCTGGCGGAAGCAAAGCGCGCAGCGCCTGCTCATGGAGGAGATCGAAAGCGGGATGGACGAGCTTGGCGTGCTCGTCATGGGCCATGCCAAGGGCGCCTACTGGTTCGGCTCGCAGCTATCGATCCAGGCGGCGCGGCGCCTGGCGCCCTGCAACAATGCCACCAGCCTGCAGGTTACCGCCGCGGTTCTGGCCGGCGCCGTCTGGGCGATCGAGAATCCGGCCCGCGGCATCGTCGAGCCGGACGAGATGGATTTCGCCCGCATCCTCGAAATCGCCAGCCCCTATCTTGGCGACCTGGTCGGCGCCTATAGCGCCTGGACGCCGCTGGCAGACCGCGGGCGTTTGTTTGTCGAGGATGTCGATGCCGACGATCCCTGGCAGTTCAAGAATTTTCGGGTGACTTGAGGCGCAAGGCCGGGACGACGAGGATGTACCCTTGCGGCCGCGGGAGGGTTTTGCGCCCGAGCGGCGGGCGCGAAGTCGCTCCCAACAGACTGTTAACCGTTCCCCGGTAAGACAATCGAGACTACCTTGTTGCAAATCTTCGCCGGCGTTCCGCGCTTCCCCGGACGCCAGGGCCGGGGCCGGGCCGGAGCGATTCGGCGAGCGACTGCAAGTCTCCGACCCTGCTCAAGAGAAGCTGGCATCTCAAGAATCGATCGGACCGATCCGTCATGAACCAGACACCTGAACCATCGCGTCTCTCCTGGAACCCCGTGGAGATCTATAAGGATATAGAGGTCGCCGAAGCCTACGATAAGGAGCGGTTTTCCAGCCTTCCGGGGCGGATTTTCGATCGATTGGAGAAGAATGCCGTTCTCAAGGCCTTTTCCGGCGTGCCCAAGGGCGCGGTAATCCTGGACGCGCCCTGCGGCACGGGGCGGCTTGCCGAAGTGCTTCTCGAGGCCGGATATCGCGTTTTCGGCGTCGATATCTCGCCGGCGATGCTGGACGTGGCGACGCGGAAATTGGCCCGCTTCGGCGATAAATTCCAAGCGCAGGTCGCCGATGTGCGGCAACTGACCTTGCCGGACCGGCATTTCGACGCCGCACTCTGCGCGCGGATTCTAATGCATTTTCCCGTGCGCGATCAGATGTCGTTTCTCGCCGCGGTTTCGCGCCTGGCCGCGAACCGGGTCGTGTTCAACCAGTCGGTGGATACGCCCTATAACCGGGCGCGCCGTGTTTTGAAGCGGGTGCTGCGCAACCAGAATCCGGCAGCCTATCCGCTGTCACAGGACGAACTCGGGCAGCTTCTGCAATCGGCCTCGCTGCATGAGCTTCGTCGGCATCAGGTTTTCCCTCTCGTCAGCGAAGCGATCGTTTTTTCCACCGGGAAAAACCCGTAAAGACGTGATCAGCGTCCCTTTCCTGAAAGATTTCATCAAGCGTAATTTGGGTCAGGATTGGCAGATTGCCGGCCCGGTCGCGGTGACGAATAATTCCTATGTCTATAAAGGCAAAAGAGAGGGAGACGGTTTAGATCTGGCGATCAAGATCAGCCGGACGGACGCCGGCGATCTTAGAAATCAATATTCCTCGCTGGTCAGAGTTGCGGCGGGGTGGCAAGAGGCGGAAGGCCTCACGATTCAGAGAATCGAGTTCTTTTCCGAAGATCCGCAAATTCTGGTCACGAACTGGCTCAGTGGCGTCGGTCTGGATAGGCGCCTGCGCCGCCCCTGGCGCAAATTCCCGGAAACGATCAAGGCCTGTCGCCAGGCCGGAAAATGGCTGCGCCACTGCCATGCCGCGACGGGACTGCAGATGGGCCGGGTTGACGTCAAGACGATATTAAAATTTGCCAAACTGGAGGCCAATAAAAAAATATTGAATCATCCGGTTGGGAAATCAGCCCTAAAAACACTTGAGATGTCTGAGGGATTCATTTCCACCTATGAAGTGGAAACAGCGTTCATTCATGGCGATTTCAAGCCGTCAAATGTGCTGATATTGGATAGATCTATTGCTGGCATCGATATTAATTGTGAAGAGAGAAATGTCGTTATTCTGGATATCAGTCATTTTCTCAATCATGTTCTTTTGAATACGATCGGCCGCAAGCATGCGGAAGCATGTTCCGAGGTTTTTATGTCCGGATATGGGAAAGATCTCTCTTCTCCCGCCCTGTCGTGGATAAGGATCAGCGGCCTGCTCCGGATGTGGAGCCTGAATGCGGATTTTCCTCAGGCTTTGATTTGCCATCATCAGAACAGGAAAATCATCGCCGCGCTGGAAAAGCTATCCAGCGATGTTGCGGGTCGTATCTGATCAAAAATACTGGCCGCTTTCCCGACCCGAACCGGCATCGCGCAGAGCAGCGCGGGGCGCGGTTCTCGAACCCTTCGATTCGGCTTCAAATCGACCGGCCGGCGGCAGGCGCCGCCGCCTGGGCCGCGACGGCGCGGCTCATTCCGCCCTTGGTCCGTTCCGTGTCCGGTCTGCCGGGCCGCTCAGATGCAGTAGGTTGCGAGCGGGGGAAAGCCGTTGAAGCCGACCGAGGAATAGCTGGTCGTATAGGCGCCGGTGGCGAGGATTTCGATGACATCGCCCACTTCGAGATCGAGCGGCAGGTGGTAGTCGGTCTTTTCATAGAGGATGTCGGCGCTGTCGCAGGTCGGGCCGGCGAGGACGACCGGGCCGGTGGCGCCGCCGTCGCGCGGCGTGCGGATACGGTATTTGATGCTTTCGTCCATGGTTTCGGCCAGGCCGGAAAACTTACCGATATCGAGATAGACCCAGCGCTTCTCCTCATCGAACCCTTTGCGCGCGATCAGCACCACCTCGGCGCGGATCACGCCGGCGTCGCCCGCAAGCGAGCGGCCCGGCTCGATGATGATCTCGGGCAGCGCATTGCCGAAATACCGCGTCACCGCCGCCATCACCGCCTGAGCATAGGTTTCCAGCGGCGGCACGTCGGCGCGGTAGCGCGCGGGGAAGCCGCCGCCGAGATTGACCATCCGCAGATCGACATCGCGCTCGCGCAGCAGGGCGAACAGGCCGGCGACGCTTTTCACCGCCACGTCCCATTGCTCAAGATCGGTCTGCTGCGAGCCGACATGGAAGGAGAGGCCATAGGCATCGAGACCGAGCGCGCGCGCCCGCACCATCAGATGCGCCGCCATTTCGGGCGAGCAGCCGAACTTGCGCGACAGCGGCCAATCGGCGCCGCTACAGGTCATCAGCACCCGGCAGAAGACTTTCGCCCCGGGCGCCGCCGCCGCGAGCTTCTCCAGTTCCGCCTCGCTGTCGAAGGCGAAGAGGCGCACGCCCTTGGCATAGGCATCGGCGATGTCGCGCTGCTTCTTGATCGTATTGCCAAACGAGATGCGCGCCGGCTCCACGCCAAGCTCCAGGCAGAGGTCGATCTCGCCGCGGCTGGCGGTATCGAAGCTCGAACCCAGCCGCATCAGCCGCTCCACCACGTCGCGCGCCGGATTGGCCTTCACCGCATAGAAGACCCGCGCCAGCGGCAGCAGGCGCGCAAGATTGCGATAGTTTTCCTCGATGACATCGAGATCGACGACGAGGCACGGGGTCATGGGACGTCGCTCGGCGAAGAACCGGTCGATCTTCTCGGTCATAGCTCCACCCTCCAAGGACCGCGCGAGGCGCAGCACTGGCTGAAAGAAAATATGCTGATAGGTCCCGAGACTGCGGAACGCAGCGCCATCGGCGGCGAGCCTTTCAGACCGCTATCCTTATACTGGATAGCGGATTCTTGCGCCCGATCAGCGCCGTGTAGCTGATCCGGCGCCGGCTGGAGGCGGGCCTGGCGCCCGTCTGGAAATCATTCATTTCAGGGGCCGCAGCCCACGGGGCTGCGAGAGCTGCCGCACGGGCGAGCGTCACGGTGCGGCGAATGACGACGGCCTCGCGGCCGGCTTGGTCCAACATCGTAGTTCCCTCTCGGCACCGGCCTTGACCGGACTATCCAAAAAGGACGCCTTACGTCGTTGCATAACCACCAAGGGCCATAGGCACGTGCGGGTGCGTCAATGCTTCGCTATATAAACCAGCCGTACCTGGGTTCAAGTAAAAAATCATCGTGAAGGAAATTTTATTGGCGGCCGTGTCGGCGGGGCGGGCGCGGGCGGCGGCGCCAGCCCCGATCCCGATGGCGCGTAAGGTATTTTTTAACCATCTCGGGGCGATCATTCCGGCGCTATCGGGCAAACGCCGTCAGGCCTGGAATTATGTTCACCATGCTGCTGCCCCGCCGTCAGGAACTCCTGTTCGTTCTCGCCGCAGCGCTTTTCGCCGCACTCATCGCCCTTGCCCCGGGCAGCGCCGACGCGGCGGCTTTGGCGGCGCCAGTACCGGCGCAAGTGCCGGCACCGCCGGCGGGCTTTGGCAATATTCCCTTCGGTACCAGCAAGCAGGATGCCCTGAAGCTCAATGCCGGCAACGGCACGATGACCGATCTGCCGGACAAATCGGCGACCTTCGCCTACGACACGCTGGTTGCCGGCATGCCGTTTCAGGTCGTCCAGAATTTCGATACCGCCGGCCGCGCCGTCGATGTGCAGCTCACCTACAGTTCCCACGAAGACAACGGCGCCTGCGTCGGCCGCTATAATTTCGTGTTGGCCAAGCTTGGCCACCGCTATGGCCGGCCGACCACCCTGCCGACCTTGCGCCGCGAGGACAGCGCCACCATCCGCAGCGACAGCTATCTGGTGGAATTCGCCTTCGCCAACGGCGCCGCCATCTCCGCGACCATGACAAGTGCCTATCCGCTGACCCCGTCCACATCCGCCAAAGGGACCGGCGCCGCGGCACCGGCGCCCGCCGCCCCGGCGGGCGGTGCGGCGCCGCCCGCCGAGGATTGCGAGGTCACGCTGCACTATCTCCCACCGCGCTGGGCGACCGGATTCTAGGGCCAGCCGGCCGGGTCTGAGGGAAGAGCGGTTGCGCAAACCGGGCGGGCTTGCCGGCGCGGCCGCCTGCGGCGAAGATGCCGCCATGCCGTCCCGCAAACAGGTTCTCCCGCCGCCCGCCGTCCCGGCGCTCGATCCTCTGCTGGCCGAGTTGCGCGCCTGCCGCGCCTGCGCCGCATTTCTGCCGTTCGCGCCGCGCCCGGTCGTTCAGGCGGCGGCCGGTGCCCGGCTCATGCTCTGCGGCCAGGCGCCGGGCACGCGGGTGCACCAGAGCGGCATACCCTTCGACGACCGGTCGGGCGATCGCCTGCGCGCCTGGCTCGGCGTCGGGCGGGAAACCTTCTACGACGCTGCCCGGGTCGCCATCGTCCCCATGGGTTTCTGCTATCCCGGCCGCCATGCCAGAGGCGGCGACCTGCCGCCCCGGCGCGAATGCGCGACCCTGTGGCATCCCCGTCTTCTGCCGCTCCTGCCCAAGGTCGAGGCGATCGTGCTGATCGGCCAGTATGCGCAGGCTTGGCATCTTGGCCATCGCCGCAAGAAGACCCTGGGCGAAACGGTCGCCGCCTGGCGCGACTATGCGCCGCGCTACTGGCCGCTGCCCCATCCTTCCTGGCGCAACGATGCCTGGCTCAAGCGGCATCCCTGGTTCGAGACGGAGGTGCTGCCGGCGCTGCGGGCCGAAGTCGGACGGCTGCTGGGGATGGTCTAGAGCCTGTTCCGCAAAAGTGGACGCCACTTTTGCGGCAAGAACAGGCTCAAGATGTCGAGTGAGCGCGAATTCCGATCGACCGGCTGATTCCATCCGGTCGGAAAGCGCGCTAACGCGACGCCGGGTGCAGGATCATGGTGCCGGCGACGGTGACGGTGACCTCGCCTTCACCAGGCGTCGCCACGGGCGCTGCGAAGCCGGCCGGTGCGGCCATCATCCGCGGCATCGCCGCGAAGACCGGCCGGGGCTCGCCGGTGCCTTCGACCCGCAGGTCCTGGATCTGCACCACACTCATGCCGAGCGAGGACGCGATCTTGCCGGCCTCCTCGCGCAGGCGCAGGACCGCTTGCGTCGTCGCATCGTCCACCGCCGCGCGGATCTTGGGGGCGGAGGCCTGGAACTGCATGCCCTGGGTGATCAGGCCCTTCTTCTGCAACTCGCCCATGAGATCGAGCAGGCCCGGCAGGTTGGTGCCCTTCAAGGTGAGCGTCTCGGCCGCCCACCAGCGCGCCGGTTCGGTCCGCCCATGCGCCTCCGCACCCGCTTCCGTCCTGGGCGCAGGCGACGGCGGCTCGCACCACATGGCGTAATCGCCGGTCGAAACCGTCATGCTGGCGGGATCCTGGCCGGCCGTCAGGGTGCGCGAGGTGGCAAGCGCATCGCTCATGCGCAGATTGACCGCCGATTGCGCCGCCGCCGGGTCGGCTGCTTCCGCCTGCGCGCGCAGGCGGATCAGCACGACATCCTGGGCGACCGGCACCTGGATGGTGGCATGCAGATAGAGGTTGGTGGCGCCCGCCTCGGCATCGGCGGCCCGGGCGGGAACGGCCGCGATCAGCGCCGCCGTGCAGGCGCCGGCGAGGATGGCAGGGGCGAGAAAATAACCGGGGCGAAGTCGCATGATGGGCCTGCTGATGTCTGCGGCTCGAGCTTTGGCCAAGCCAATGGGCGGAATGTGACGCTTGATTTAGGCGGAAACAAGGCTCGTGGAGGACACCAGGTGGCGCAACCAGGCGGCGCGATCGGGGGGATTCGCGGGAGCGGCGCGCCTGAATTTGTCACGCGGCGCCAAGGTGCTTATGGTGGCGCCATGCGCATGTCCGGCACCAGCGGAGAGGGAGAGTCGGCCGGAGCGGCTCTTTGTGCGGCTCTGGGCGCGACTCTGGGTGCGGCCTTGGGCGCGGGCGCGGGTGGCGCGATGGGGCCGGTCTGCCGGTTGGCCGGGGCATGAGCTTGCGGCTCCGCCGACGGCTCCCGGCGCTTGTCGCCGCGCTAATCCTCGCCGCCTGCACGCCGTTCATGCCGCCGGCGGAAGTCGTGCGGCAGAGGCCGATGCTCGGCCCCGATGTCCTGATCGCCCGCGACGGCGCCAGGCTGCCGCTGCGGATCTGGCCCGCCGCCGGCCAGCCGCGGGCAATCATCATCGCGCTGCACGGGTTCAACGATTATTCCACCGCCTTTGCCAAGCCGGCGGCCTTCTTCGCCACCCAGGGCATGACCACCTACGCCTATGACCAGCGCGGCTTCGGCCAGGCGCCGGAACATGGATTGTGGCCGGGGACGGCAGCGCTCGAACGCGATCTCGAAGATGCCGTCGCGACCGTGCACCGGCGCTATCCGCGGACACCGCTCTATCTTCTCGGCGAGAGCATGGGCAGCGCCGTCATCCTCGCCACGCTTGGCGATCGCGAGAAGCGGGGTGCGCCGCCGCTGCCCATCGCCGGCGTGGTGCTGGGGGCGCCGGCCGTCTGGGGCGGGGCGGCGATGAACCCGTTCTATCATGTGGCGCTGTGGCTGGCCGATCATTTCCTGCCGGGCGGGGAGGTGAGCGGGCGCGGCCTTGGCGTGCTGGCGTCCGACAATATTCCGATGCTGCGCGCGCTCGGCCGCGATCCGCTCGTCATCAAGGAAACGCGCATCGACAGCGTCTCGGGCCTGGTCGATCTCATGGGCCGCGCGCTGGCCGACGGGTCCAGTGTCACGGTGCCCTCTCTCGTTCTGGTCGGCGCCTGGGATGAAATCGTGCCCGAGGATTCGGTCAGGCGTCTGCTGGCGCGGATGACGGGGCCGCACTGGCTGGCCTATTACCCCGACGGCTGGCACATGATCTTCCGCGATATCGACGGGCCCATGGTGTGGCGAGACGTCGTCGCCTGGATTAGCGATCAGCGGACGCCGCTGCCCTCGGGCGACGAGCGCAGCACCCTGCCGTCGTCATCGAGCACCGCCGGGGCGCCAGACGTGGCGGCGTCAGCCGGCGCCGGCGGATAGGCGTGCCGGTTTCCGGCGAGATCCGTCACCTCGTAACCGCCCTCGGGCCCGGGCGCCAGATAGGCCGGACCGATCGGGACCTTGCCGTGGCCACCTGGGATATCGAGGACATAATGCGGCTGGCACAGGCCCGATGCATTGGCCCGCAGATGGCGCATCAGCGCCTGGCCTTCGGTGATGGTGGTGCGGAAATGCGCCGTGCCGGGGGCGAGATCGCCCTGATGCAGGTAATAAGGCTTGATGCGCGCCTTGACCAGGGCCCGCATCAGCGCGGTCAGGCTGGCCTCGTCGTCGTTCACCCCCCGCAGCAGCACGCTTTGGCCGAGCAGCGGAATGCCGGCGCCCGACAGGCGGGCGCAGGCCGCGCGCGCCGCATCGCCAAGCTCGCGCGCATGGTTGCAGTGAACGGCGATATAAAGCGCAGCGTCGGCGGTGGCGAGTGCCGCGATGAGGGCGGCACTCACGCGCTCAGGGGCTGCGACCGGCACCCGCGTGTGCAGGCGGATCACCGCGACATGCGGGATGGCGTCCAGCGCCGCGATCAGCCCCGCCAGGCGCCGCGGCGACAACATCAGCGGATCGCCGCCCGTTAGGATGACCTCCCAGACCTCCTCGTGGCGGCGGATATAGTCGAGCGCCGCCGCAAGCTCGGCGGCCGTCAGGGCCTTGGCGCCCGGACCCACCATTTCGCGGCGGAAGCAGAAGCGGCAATAGACCGGGCAGACATGAACCGGTTTCAGCAGCAGCCGGTCGGCATGGCGATGCACGATGCCCTTGAGCGGCGAAAAGGCATCGTCGGCGATCGGGTCGGCAAGCTCCTCGGGTGCGGCCAGAAGCTCGGCCAGGCTCGGCACGAACTGACGGGCGATCGGGTCGCCCGGGTCCATCGGGTCGATCGCGGCGGCAAGCGTAGCGGTGAGTGTTACCGGATAGGCTGCCGCCACCGGGCCGAGATCCGCCGCTGCTTGCGCATCGAGGAGGCCGCCCGAGACCAGGTCATCGAGGCTGCGGCGGTCGGCTTCAGGAGAGAGGGGCATCGGCGGCAGGCTCCTTCCAACGCCGGGCCTGAACGGTCCTGGACATTGTTATAAACACAACATTCTCATCGCCACGGCGCGCGACGAATTGCGGTCGAAGGCGGTGAATTTGTTGCTGAAGCGGAAAAGATCTCCGCATCTTCCGCCTCCATCTCCGGCTCGGATCGGCAAGGTCCAGGCCCCGACCTCACCGGGGCCAGGACCCCACCGGGGCCGGGGTCCCCGGAGCCTGTTGCGAGAAAGTGGATTCGCTTTTTCGATAGGAACAGGCGTTGCAACAGTAAGCTTGGCATGTTTGGCGACGAAGGCGGATCGTCAAATGCCCGGGCGGAAATCTCAAGGGAAAAGCGCGCCGATCACCCGATAGAGCGAGCGGATATCCTCACGCGGCAGCTCGAAATCCTGCGCCGGGTCATATTGGCGCAAGGTGACGTGCTCGATCGTGCGCCGCACCAGGCGCTTGATCAGAGCCTCGTGATTGCGCTTCTCCACCACAACCAGATCGTTGGGGCGAGGCGGAAGATTGGGGTGGATGAAGACCGTGGCCCCTTCCGGCAGCACGTCGCCCATGCTGCCGCCGGTGACGAACATGGCGAAGGCATCGCGCGTGCCCAGAAGCTCGGGCGGGCGATAGGTCCAGTCGATGGGCTCGTTGTCCAGCATGACCGCGCCGTCGGGACCGCCCTGCGCCCGGCCGCGCACCGGCAGGTCGCGCTGACCGAACGGCGCCATGCGGGCTGCGGCCGGCATCGCCTCGGGCGGCGCCAGAAGTCCGCCCGTATTCGGCCCTTCGTGCAGGCCGGCGGTGCGCGAGGCCTGTTCGTGCGCCAGGCCCAGGAATTCCCCGCGTTGATCATAGAGGCCGGCGCGGCGGATCACTTCCTCATGCGACACGCCGAGGAAGGCTGCGATCTGCGCCGCTTCCAGCAGCTTCATCTGCCGCTCGCCCTTGAACATGCGGCTCACCGCCGCGGCATTCAGCCGCAGATAACGCGCGAGATCGGCCTGAGGGCGGCCGGAACGCCGAAGCTGATCTTGAAACCAACGACCATCCATGGGCTGATTATTGCGAATAGCGCAAAGAATGTCGACTGCGATGATAGCAATGCGTACTTGACAATTAATTGTTTATGTGGCAATATTCCCGGCATGGAAAACGCAGCCCTTCATATCATTCGTAAATGCGGCGGCGCGCGCAAGGTGGCCGAGATGCTCGGGCTCAATGTCAGCGCCGTCTATCGCTGGACCTATTCGCATGCCCGGCGCGGCTCCGGTGGGCTGGTGCCGACGCAGCGCCAGCAGCCCCTGGTTCGGGCGGCGCGGGCACGCGGCATCACGCTGACCGCCGCCGATTTCTTCATCGATCAAGCCGATGCCGCCGCAGCGGCCTCGGACGCTGCACCGGATGCCGCCGGGGCCGTCGAGGGGGCGGCCGAACCAGCCGAACCGTCCGAATCGAGCGGGAAGACGCCGTGAGCCGGGATTGCTGCGACCTCACCGGGCCGGTGACGGCCCCGTCTGCCGTAATCCCGGCCGGTCCCTGCGGCGGGCGGTTGGACCCGGTTCCGGAATATCCCTGGCAGCGCGCCTATCGGATCGCGGGGGATTATGCCGAGCATTTCCTCGCCGGGCCACTCGGTCGCCAGGCGGCGGCGGAAGGCTGGAGCCGGCGGCTGCGCTCCTACGTGCAGATTTCGGCCTGGCGGCAGCTTTGCGCCGGCGCCGTGGCGCCCGACGTCGAAGTGCCGGCGGCCTGTGTCGATCATTGGCGGCTGTGCTGGACCCATGATATTCGCGAACCGGCGGGGGGGGTGGACAGGCCGCCGCCGGCCCGGGCGCTGCAAGGCGGGGAAGCAATCTGCCCGGCGCCGGGAAATCCGTCATGACGAGTAGCGCGAGGCCCCGCCGGCCTGCCGGCACACGGCCGGGCGATCAGCCGCGGCTTGGGCTCGGGCGCGATCCGGCGAGCGGCGTCGAGGTCGCGCTGGGCGGTGATGATCGGGGACCAGCCGAACGCTGGCAGCACGATGAATTCGACCGCATCGACGTGCTGGCCGAGGGCGAGCTTCGCCGCGTCGTCAAGGTGAGCAGCCAGACGCCGCTCGACCGCTACCGGCGGCGAGCCGAGATTTCCGAGGAGCAATGGTGGGCCGGCGAAAGGCTGCGGCGCGATTTCACGCTCGCTTCCCTTGGCCAGCGGATCACCGCCCGCTATGCCGAGCGGCGTTCGGGCGGCTGCGATGACTGGTCGGAGCAGCGGCTGGCGGCGCGCGAGCGTTTCGATGCTGCCCTGCGCGCCGTCGGCACCGTCTTAAGCCCCGTGCTGATGCATGTCGCCTGCCTCGACGGCCGCGCCAGCGATTGGGCGGCAAGCCGCAATCATCGCGGACGCCGCGCCGAAATCGCCGGCATGATTGCATTGCAGCTCGGTCTCGATGCTCTGCTGCTCTATTACCGCGCCGGCCGGAACCGCCGCCGGGATTGACGCGGATGGCGCTCGCCAGCACCCGGCCGCAGGCTTGCCGCGGCCATGCGGCGCCCTCAGGTCAGCGGAAGGGATTGCGGGGCGAATGCCACAGATGCGCGATCAGCCAGATCGGCACCACCACGGTCGCGCCAAGAAGAACATAGGGAACGGCCCAGCGCACCGCATCGGACACCAGGTGAAAGACGCTGCGGACGGTGGCGCCGAAATGCAGCAGCAGATGTTCCGGCGTGATGTCGAAGAAGGTTAGGACCAGCCCGACCGCCAGCGAGAGCAGGGCGAGCTTCACGATCGTCGCGCCGAAACCTTGGGGCATGGGTCGAGGGTCCCGATTAAAAAATCTACGCAAAATCTGCGGCGCCCGGAGGCATCGCCGTTCGAATGCCGCGGGTTGGATTGTGCGGTCGAATGGGGCGCCGGATCAATCTCTTCGTCATCGGCGGCGAATGCGGCCGCAAGCGGCGGCGGCCGGAGCGGCGGTGTCGACCATAAGTAAAATTGGGGCTTAATTGACATATTATTTTTGATAAGAAGGCAGTATTATTATAAATCTTAAAGATTAGATAGAAGTGTACGTATTTTATACTTGACACTACCGGACGGTTCCTGTATATACTTTCACCATGATCGAAAATTGTGAGTGCGTCGCGGGCTGCTGCGGTTTCATCCCGTTTCCGGACAGGAGGTCGCGGCAGCCGGAAGGCGGGCGGCGGTGACCAGGAAAGCGGGGCCGCGGCGGACGAAGGCTTCGACGCGCGATGCCCGGCACGATGCTGGGCGAGACCCGACGCCAGGCGCGCCGACCGGCGCTGGTGATATCGGCGTGGCCGCTGCGGCTGCTGCGGCGACCGACAGCGCTTCGGACGCTTCGGACATTTCGGACATTTCGGGTGCGCGAGATCCGGCGAAGCCGGGCGGGCAGGGGACCAGGATGCGGCGCCTCGGCAAGGCGCCGGCGCCGGCTTCCGCCGGCAAAGATTCCGCCGGCACCGCGTCGGCCGCCAAAGCGACGGTGAAGCGGGGCAAGGCATCCAAGGCATCCAAGGCATCCAAGGCATCCAAGGCATCCAAGGCATCCAAGGCGTCCAAGGCGGATCGGGCGGTGGCCGGGAGGACGGATGGCGCTGCGGCCGCGCCCGTGCCTTCTGTCGCGGCACCGAAAGGCGGCGAGGGTGGCGAAGGCGCCGGGGCGGCGGGTCAGTCCTTGCCGCTCGATTACATGCTGGCCGTGATGCGCGACCCGGATGTGCCCGAGGATCGCCGGGCCTCGATGGCCAGAGCCGCCGCGCCCTATCTGCACCGGAAAGCTGCCGCCAAGGAGCGATCGGACCCGCATGCTCGATCCGCCGAACCTGCCGCCGGTGCCGCCCGAAAGACTCTGGAACGCAAGCTGGCTCGTCTCGCTGCCCGCAGCCGAGCGGCAAAGCTTCCTGGTAAGCCTGACTGAGCCGGAAGCGGCCATCCTCCTCTATTGCTGGGAATTCTGGGCCAGGGCCGAGCAACTGCCCCCCGAGGGGGCGTGGGAGACCTGGCTGCTGCTGGCCGGGCGCGGCTTCGGCAAGACCAGGACCGGCGCGGAATGGGTGCGGGCGGAGGTCGAAAGCGGCCGGCGCGGGCGCCTCGCCCTGCTCGCGCCGACCCTGCGCGATGCCCGCAAGATCATGGTGGAGGGCGAGAGCGGCATTCTCGCCATCTCGCCGCCGTGGTTCCGGCCGCTGTTCGAGCCCTCGAAGCTGCGCCTGACCTGGCCCAACGGGGCGACCGCCGATCTCTACTCGGCCGAGGAGCCGGAACGTCTGCGTGGCCCCAATCACGATGGCGTCTGGGCCGACGAACTCGCCGCCTGGACCTATCTCGACATGACATGGAGCAATCTGGAGATGACGTTGCGCGCCGGTTCCGATCCGCGCCGCGTGGTGACGACGACGCCCAAGCCGCGCAAGTTGCTACGGGTCCTGGCCGCCGATCCCACCACACGGGTCACCCGCGGCGCCACCTATGCCAATGCGTCCAACCTGCCGCAAAGTTTCCTGGAGCGGCTGCTGCGCACCTATGAAGGAACGCGGCTCGGGCGCCAGGAACTCCAGGCCGAGCTGCTGGAGGAAAGCGACGGCGCCCTGTGGAGCCGCGCCGGGCTCGATGCCTTGCGGGTTTCTGCCGCACCGCCATTCCGCCGCGTCGTCGTCGCCGTCGATCCGGCCGTCACCGCCGGCGATAACGCCGATGAGACCGGCATCGTCGTGGCCGGGCTTGGCGAGGACGGACAGGGCTATGTCATCGCCGATCTTTCGGGCCGCTATTCGCCCGACGCCTGGGCGAGCAAGGCCGTACAGGCCTATCACGCCCATCGCGCCGACCGGATCGTCGGCGAGGTCAACCAGGGCGGCGATCTGATCGGGCTGACCTTGCGCACCGTCGATCCCGGCGTCGCCTACAAGTCGGTCCGGGCCAGCCGCGGCAAGCGCGCCCGCGCCGAGCCGATCGCGGCCCTCTACGAGCAGCGGCGGGTTCACCACCTGCAGGCGCTGCCCGATCTCGAGGATCAGATGACGAGCTGGGTACCGAGCGTGAGCGATGCATCGCCCGACCGGGTCGATGCGCTGGTCTGGGCGCTGACCGAGCTGATGATCGAGAACGACCGCACCGGACTGATCGAATTCTACCGCAAGCAGGCGGCATCCGCCGGAGGACTGGACCCATGAGCGGCATGAGTACCTATCTCGAAAATACCATCGTCGATTTTCTCTTCCGTGCCCAGGCTTACACGCCGCCGCCGACCCTCTATGTCGCGCTCTATACCGCCGAGCCGGCCGCATCGGGCGGCGGCACCGAGGTTTCGGGCGGCTCCTATGCCCGCGCGGCCACGACGTCGGGCCTTGCCGGATGGGCGGGAACGCAAGGGGCCGGCACGACCGCTGCGTCGAACGGCACCAGCGCCACCACCTCCAATAACGGTGCCATCACCTTTCCCGCCCCGACCGCCGATTGGGGGGTGATCACCGCTTTCGGCATCCTGGATGCGGCCAGCGGCGGCAACCTGCTCTTCTATGGCATCCTGACGAATGCCAAGACCGTGAATGATGGCGACGCCGCGCCCGCCTTCGCCGCCGCCGCCCTCAGCATTCAGATCGACAGTTAGGGGCCGCCGCCATGCGCGCCGACTGGATCTGGATGACGCACAACGGCACCGGCGGCACCGGCAGCCTGACCCTCGTCGGCGTGCCTGGCTGGCCCGGCTTCGGCAATGTCTATGCCACCCCGCGGCGGGTGCAATATTCGATCCTGCAATTCACCGACACGACCCTGGCCACGCTGGCCCAAGGCGAGACCGGCTATGGCACCTATACGCCCTCGTCCGGCGTGCTGACCCGCGACGGGATCTTGCGCACCTGGAACGGGACCACCTATCTGCCGGCCGAAGGGGTGGGGAATGCGCCCACTGCGCTCAGCCTATCCAATACCGCCGCTCTGGTGCGCATCTCCTGCACGCCGACGGTCGAGATGTTGCCGGCGATCCCCTTCGTCGCCACCTCGCTCGAAGGGATCGGCACCTTTCCGCTCAACGTCTCCTATACGAGCAACAGCTACCTTACCCTCACCAACGAAGAGGTCGATTACAACCCCATCCTGATCGGCCATGAGGGGCCGTTCTCCATGGCTTCCGTTCGGGTCGGCGATGACAGCGGCACCTATAGCGGCGGCACGCAGAACCTCGAGATCGGGATCTACGATATCGCCGAGACCGGACTACCGGGCAAGAAGCTCATCGATTTCGGCCTGCTCGGCGGCACGACGCCGTTCTCGGCGGCGGCGACCATCTCCAGCACGCCGCTTTCGACCCCGGTCTATATCGAGCCCGGCTGGTATTATCAGGCGATCCTGGCGCAATTCTCCGGCGGCACCGGCACGCCCCGCATGCGCAGTTTCGTCACCACGCTTGCGGCAAGCCCCGCCGGCACGCATTTCGGTGCCGGCGGGACGGTCGCCAACGAGCTTTACATTTCCAGCCAGACCTCCTTGAGCGATCCGGCGCCCTCAGGCATCGCCCTCAGCAACAACGGCTATCAATGGGCGGTGGCCTACCGATGAGCGTCGAAATCGAGTCTCTCGACCTGACCGCCGTTCGGCCGGTCTGAGGCCGCCGCAATGTATGGAAGCGCGCCGTTCGGGCTCCTGCCGCTCGGAGCGCAAGGAGACGCGGCGAACGGCACCCGGTCGGCGACAGAGCTTGCCGGCGCGATCGCTTGCGCCGCCGAGGTGGCGGCCGGATTGGCCACGTCGATTCGTCTGGCGGCGACCGTTGCCGGGCAGGCTGGCGCGACGGCGGGACTGACGATACCCATCGCCCTCGGCGCGGCAGTGATTGGCGATACGTCCATTGCCGGCAGCCTTAGGACCGGCATTCGTCTCGCCGCGCACCTGTCGGTGGACGCCGCCGTTGCCGCGGCGCTTGGGGGGATGGCCGTTCTGGCCGGCGCCATTCTCGGCCGGGCGGGCGTGACGGCGGAACTGACCACGGCCATTCGCCTGGCAGCGATGACGGCGGGCGTGGCGGTGGTCGCCGCGGCAGGTCTGCAGACCGCCATCCAATTGGCCGGAAGCATCATTGCCAATGCCGCTTCGGCCGCAACCCTGGGCGCCGCCGGCCTTGCCTTCGCCGCGGCGGGCGATGCGCCGTTTGTCATCGTGACCGCGGACGATGCGGCCGCAGGGGCGGCGCAGACGGCGGAGGCGCTCGTGATCACGGCATTTCTGACGGAGCTTGTTTCCTCATGACACAGAATTGCTACACGGTCGGCCAGACGGTCTGCCTGTCGGTGAGTTTCGTCGATCAGACCGGCGCCAGCGTTACGCCCGCGGCGGTGACCTTGAGCGTCAGGGATCCCTCCCAGGCGCTCACCGCCTTTGGCAGCGGTTCGGGGCTGGTGCAGGACGCGCCCGGCGCCTTCCATGTCGATTTCACCACCGCGCTGGCCGGGGCGCATCTCTATCGCTGGCAGACCACGGGGCCTGCCTGCGCCGCCGAAAATCAGTTTTTCACCGAAACCGCATTCTGACCGAGGACATCATGGCACGAGCCGAAGGCAAACTTCTGGATGCGAGCCTGATCACCCGCGTCGCCCAGGGATTGCGCTATATCGTCACGGGAAGCGAGCCCGCGGACTGGTTCGGGCCCGACCAGCCGCTGCCGCCGATGGCGCCGCCCGAGGTCATGGGGCGCCAGTTCGATTATCCCGTCGGCTACAATCTCGATACGCCGCCGCGGGCCGGCGAGCGCCTTTCCTTCCACGAGCTGCGCCGGCTTGCCGATTCCTACGATCTTCTGCGCCTCGTGATTGAAAGCCGCAAGGATCAGTTCGAGCGGCTGTCCTGGACCATCCGGCCGCGCCTTATGCCGGGCGGCGCACGGCACGCGGCGGCGGGCGACCCGCGGATCGCGCCCATCATCCGCTTTCTGGAATGCCCCGACCACGAGCACGCCTGGTCGAGCTGGCTCAGGATCCTGCTCGAAGATCTCTTCGTCATCGACGCGCCGACGCTCTATCTCCGCCGCAACCGGGACGGCAGCCTCTATGCCCTGGAGCCGGTCGACGGTGCCACCATCAAGCGGGTCATCGACGATAGCGGCCGCACGCCCCTGCCGCCCGATCCGGCCTATCAGCAGATCCTGAAAGGGTTGCCGGCGGTGAATTATACCCGCGACGAGCTGCTCTATCTGCCGCGCAACCCCCGCAGCCACAAGGTCTATGGCTTCTCGCCGGTCGAGCAGATCGTCATGACCGTCAATATCGCGCTGCGCCGGCAGTTGAGCCAGCTCCAGTATTATACCGAAGGCAATGTGCCGGAAGCGCTGATCGGCGTTCCCGACACCTGGTCGCCCGAACAGATCCGCCAGTTCCAGGATTATTGGGACGCCTTGCTCTCGGGCAACAGCGGCACGCGGCGCCATGCCCGCTTCGTCCCCGGTGCCTTCGCCTATCATCCGACCAAGAGCGATCCGCTCAAGGACGATTACGACGAGTGGCTGGCCCGCATCATCTGCTACGCCTTCTCGGTATCGCCGGCGCCGCTCGTCCGCCTGATGAACCGCGCCACCGCCTCCAGCGTGCAGGAGGTCGCCGAGGAAGAAGGGCTGGCGCCGCTACAGAAATGGCTGAAGCAGTTCATCGACGGCCTGATCGCGCGCGAGTTCAAGGCTCCCGATCTCGAATTTACCTGGCACGTGGAGGAGGATACCGCCGATCCTTCCGCCGCCGCCACGATCGCTCAGATCTATGTCACGACCGGCATCAAATCGATCGACGAGGTGCGCGCTGAACTCGGTCTCGATCCGCTCGCGCCCGATCAGAGCCCGTCCCCTCCGATCCAGCCGTCCGGCCCGGCCACGGGCCACTCACCCGGCGCCGCAGCCAAGGAGATGCCATGATGAAGATCTACGCCGAAATCCGCAAAATCGACGAGGAGGACCGGATCGTCCTGGGCTATGCCTCGACCGAGGCGCTCGATTCGCAAGGGGAGGTCATCAAGCGCGAGGCGGTGGAAGCAGCCCTCCCGGACTACATGCGCTTTGGCAATATTCGCGAGATGCACCGGGCCTCCGCCGTGGGGGTTGCAAAGGACGCCGGAATGGACGATCGCGGCCTCCATCTCAAGGCCAAGATCGTTGATGACGACGCCTGGCGCAAGATCAAGGAGGGCGTCTACAAGGGCTTCTCGATCGGCGGCCGCGTCACCAGGCGGGATCAGCTCGACCGCCATATCGTCACCGGCTGCGAGATCAGCGAAATCAGCCTGGTCGATCGCCCGGCCAACGCCGAATGCATCTTCGACGTCTACAAGGCGCAGACCGCGTTCATCGCGGACGGGGCGGGCGCCGCGTCGGATGCGGCCGATCTCGCGATATTGGCGAAGAGCCAGAACAGCCTGCTCGCCAAGCTTGAAGACCTTGCGGGCGAGCTGGAGGCCTTGCGGCGCCAGGTCGCGCTCATCGCCGGCCAGCCGGTCAAGGCGCGCGGAATCCTCAAAGCCGTCGCCAAGGGTGAAGACCTCGGCGATCCCGCGCCCGACGAAGAGCCGAAGGATGCCCTGGCCGCCATCCGCTTGGCGCAGCGCCGCCCCATGCAGGCGCATCTCTTCTTGATGGGGCGCTGAGCGAACCAACGCCCAGAGCCCGATCGGCCATGCGATCCCAACCCCCCGGCACCGCCGGGGTTTTTTCTACCCCGGACCCCGGAGAACAGGCATGAACAGCAGTTCCGTCAACGAGACGCTCGTATCGGTCGAGCAGAATCTGAGAGCATCGAGCGCCTCGCTCGCCAAGGCGATTACCCAGGCCACCGGCCTTGTCGCCTATGATCTGCAGCCCGGCGCGCTCAAGCTCTATCCGGTGCTGACGCCGCTGCGCAACGCGATTCCCCGCGTCGCCGGCAACGGCGGTACGGCGACCAACTGGAAAGCCATTACCGGCATCAATACGGCGGCACTCGCCATCGGCCTTTCGGAAGGCAATCGCGCCGGCGTCGTGACCACGGCGACGCAATCCTATACCGCCGCCTACAAGGGCCTCGGCCTCGAAGATTACGTGACCTTCGAGGCGGATTATGCTGCGACCGGGTTCGACGACGTGCGCAACCTGGCGGTCGAAGGCCTGCTGAGGGCGCTGATGATCGGCGAGGAGCGGGTGCTGCTTGGCGGCAACAGCTCGCTCGCCCTGGGCCAGACGCCGACGCCGAGCCCGGTGAGCGACGTGCCGACCGGCGGCGCGCTCTCGCCCAATACCCAGTACAGCGTCATCTGCGCCGCGCAGACGCTTGACGGCTATCTGAATTCGACGCTCGCCTCCGGCCTGAGCGCGGCGGTGAGCCGCACCAACGCCGATGGTTCCGTCGATACCTATGGC
>CALCYJ010000146.1 GCA_937905845.1 uncultured Rhodospirillales bacterium | reverse complement strand
CTTTCTGGGGCTCGGACCGCCTGCCTATGATCGAGGAATGGCTGACGCGCGGCGGCTGGTAGGAAGAACGCCGGAAGTCCCGATCGGCCGCACTCATCTCCGCATGGCATCTCCGCACGGCATCTCCGCATGGACGGCACAAGGATTTTTTAACCACGATCTTGTTGCCGAACCGCCATTGCCCAATGATGAGAATGTGCCGAGGACTTAAGAAAAATTCATTGCAGCCCCGGTTATCGTGCCCGGGCGGCGGTCAGGCGCCGTCGGGACAGGGACAGAGGGCGGGCGATGCGACAGGAAATTCTGCGTGGCGGCACGACAATGGCGGGACGTGCCGCGGATCTCGCGCCGGGCCCGGGGATGCGACACCGGATCGGACGCCCGGGATCGGGTCCTGGGCGGGACGCGCTGCGGCAGGTGCGGCCGGCCGCCTCTCCGTTCCCCTTGGCATGAGCGATGCCCTACCAGACGTGGCGGTCCAGCGATCAGGGCCTGTCGGCGGCCGAATCCTTACGCTTGTTCGGCCCTAGGCTCGTGGTCGAGGTCGCGCATCCGGCGCGTAACCTCTGGCGCGCGCTCGCCGCCGTCATCGATACCGGCTCCGCCTATAACCTGATCGACGAGCAGGTGGCCAAGGCCCTGGCGCTGCCGCGGCTCCAATCCCTCGATATCCCCAGCCTCTCCGGCCGCCAGCGCTATACGCTCTATTGCTGCCGGATCGTGCTCTCCGGTGTCGATACTGCCGCCGAGGCGGCGCGGGCGCTGGGGGTGCGGGATCTGGCCGGGCTCGACGGTTACAAGCCCTTCGCCTTCGTGCTCGGGCGGGAGCAGATGAGCGAACGGATCCTCATCTATAACGGCCGCTGCGGCGAAATCACCGTCACCGGCTGACCGGATTCCGCGTGCCGAGTTTGCGGTATTTCTACCGGATACGAATCTCGGCGATGCGATAGAGCCGGCGCATCTCCGGCCGGCCGAGCGTCACCTCGCCCGTCTCCAGGCGCAGGACGCAGCCCCGCTCACCCGCCTGGCGCAGAATCCCGACCAGATAGGCGCCGTCGGCCTTCTCGGCCAGGACCAGATCGCCCTCGGCGCAAGCCCCTTGCGGATCGCAAATCGCCAGATCGCCCCGCTTGAGCGGCGGCGGCGCGCCGGCCGGAATCCGCGCCGCGAAAGCCTCCGGCGCCACCAGGAGGTCGAGCGGCGGCGGTGCCATCGCCTCCACATCCCCGGCGGCCACCAGGATGGCGGTGAGGCCGAGCCCGACCGCCTTGGAGCGCAACGGCAGCGATCCGGCGCGGCTTTCGGCGCCCAGAATGAGGGCGGGCGGATGCAGCGCCCTCACGGTCTGGCCACCCTCCATTGTGGCCGGCGGCAGTTCGCCCGATGGTCGGAGGGTAGCGGACGATCCGCCAGCGGTGCTGGGCAATGGTGTTGCGGCCGGCGGCGCGCCGGGCGACAGGGTGGACGACGGGGTGAGCGGGCGGCGTGGGCGCGATCCCTCTCCGTCCGGGTTTGCGGCGGCCGGCGATTCCAGAAGCTCGCCCGCGGTACAGCCCAGCACCAGCGCCAAGGCCAGCAGCGTTTCCGCCCGCGGCGCCCGGCCGCGGCGGATATTGCGGATGGCATCCGGCTTCAGCCCGGCGGCCAGGCAGGCCCGGCGTTCGCTCAGGCCCGAAGAGGCCAGCCGCCGGTGGATGCGTTCAAGCAGCGACGAGAGATCCATGCGGCTATTTTGCCTGATCCGCGGCGACCGCACATGCGGCTTTTACGCTTGACGATGCGGATAATTTACCTCAAAGTTGTAGAAATCAACCCGCCCGCACCTTTTTCATCCTGTTCCCGTGCACGATAACCGCAACAGAATATCCAGCCTTTCCTTTCCAACATCCGGGTTCCATGCGGGGGACGATACCGGCGATTGGAACGCGAATAAGCTTGATCGTGCCGCCGAAGAAGATCACTGGCGACTGCTTCTGCCCGGTGCGGGCGGTACCGGCGTGGTTTGGCAGCGCCTGGTGCGGCGCCTGGGCGGGGTCAGCGCCATCCTCGATTATCGCCTCGGTCTCTCCCGGCCCGCGCGGGGGCAAGACCCGGAACCGGTTCCGGAACGGCGAGGCTCCGCTTCCGATGAAATTCTATGTGAAAACAATAGGTTAATGGCGGGTGGCCAATCAGGCCGATCGCGGGAGGCCCTGGCGATCGAGCCCGCGGTGACCTTGCCGGTCGAAAGCCACGGCCGGGTGATCGACATCCTGGTCATAGCCCTGGACGGCAGTTCTTTCCGCCGCCGCGCCGGCGTTGCCGAGATGCTGGGTGAACGGGCGCTGGCGGCCGCGCGCGACGGCGCCCCGCTCACCCTCTACCGCGATCCCCTGGCCTGGCTTCGCGGCTGGGAGCTTTACGCCGCTTCGGCCCGGCGGGCGGCGGTCGATACGGTTTTTTTACCGCATCTACAGGCCTGCGTTCCGGCGCCGGCTCCGGCTCCGGCGGGCGCGCTCCGGCCCTTTCGCCGCGTTCGCCGCGCCGCGCTCGCCCGCGCGGCCGCCCTTCCCGGCAGCCATGGACTCTGCGTGCTGGAACCGGAGGCCTGCGATTGGGCGCGGCTGCTGGCGGGGGTGGGCGAGGTTACGGTGCCAGATCGGAATTTCCGCCGCTGGCTCGCCGCCCGGCTGGATCGCGGACGACCCGGGCCCGGAGCCTTCGAGCCGGAAGCCCCCGCGCCTGAAATCTGAATCCTGGAAAACGGCAGCCGCTTTTCCCGGAATTGTGTTTTAGAATCGCGGCGCCAAAACCTGAGGAGACATCATGCCGCAGAGCGACCGACCGCTTCCGACCGTGCACGCGCTTGCCGCCGATCTTGCCGCGGGCCGGACCCGTAGCCAGGCGCTGGTCGAAGCGGCGCTGGACCGTATCGACGATCCTTCCGGCGAGGGCGCGCGCACTTTCATCCGGGTCGATCGCGAGGGCGCGCTGGCGGCGGCGCGGGCGAGCGATGATCTGCGCGCGCGTGGGGTGGTGGCTTCGCCGCTCGCCGGCCTGCCGGTGGCGGTGAAGGATCTGTTCGACATCGCCGGTCAGATCACGAGCGCCGGCTCGCGCATCCTGGCCGATGCGCCGCCGGCCATCGCCGACGCGCCGGCGGTGGCCCGGCTCCGGGCGGCGGGCGCGATCCTCATCGGCCGTACCAATATGACGGAATTCGCCTATTCCGGCCTCGGGATCAATCCGCATTACGGCACGCCGGGCAATCCCGCCGACCGGACCCGGGTGCCGGGCGGTTCCTCTTCGGGTGCCGGCGTCGCCGTCGCGGACCGCATGGCGGTCGCGGCGCTCGGCAGCGATACCGGCGGCTCGGTGCGCATTCCATCCGCGCTGTGCGGGGTCACCGGCTTCAAGCCGACGCAGGAGCGGGTATCGTGCGCGGGCGCCGTGCCCTTGTCGACGACGCTTGATTCCATCGGCCCGCTCGCCCCGAGCATCGCCTGCTGCGCGACGCTGGATGCCATTCTGTCCGGCGGCGTGGACGAACCGCTGCCGGCCGCGCCCGAGCTGGCTTCCTTGCGCTTCGCCGTGCCGCGGACGCTGGTTCTGGACGAGTTGGATGACAAAGTCGCGGCGGCTTTCGCCCGCGCGCTCTCGCGTCTCTCGGCCGCCGGCGCCCGCATCGCCGAGATCGACGTGCCGCCCTTCGCCGAGCAGGCGGCGCTGAATGCCGCCGGCGGCTTCTCCGCGCCCGAAGCTTTGGATTGGCACCGCGCCCTGATGGCGCGCGATCCCGGCGCCTACGATCCCCGGGTTCTCGACCGTATCGAGCGCGGCCGGTCGGTCAGCGCCGCCGATTACGTCGGTCTCCTGCGGGCCCGGGCGCGGCTGATCGCCGCCTTGGCCGATCTGACCCGCCCTTACGATGCGCTGCTGTTCCCGACGGTTGCGATCGTCGCCCCGACCTTCGCCGCGGTTGCCGAGGATGCCGGTTTCCACCGGCTGAACCGGCTGGTGCTGCGCAATCCCTCCCTGGTGAATTTCCTCGACCGCTGCGCCGCCTCGCTGCCGATTGCGGCACCGGGCGAACTGCCGGTCGGCCTCATGCTCATGGGCGAACATGGGGCCGACCGCCAGCTTCTGGCGGTGGCGAGCCGCGTGGAGGCGGCTCTGGCGGCCTGAACCGCCGCGCCGGGCGCTATTCCGCCGGGCCGATGGTGAGGGCGAGGGTGCCGACGCCGTCGATGCCGCCTTCCAGCCGGTCGCCCGCCACCACCGGGCCGACGCCTTCCGGCGTGCCGGTATAGATGAGATCGCCCGGTTGCAGGTGATAGAAGGTCGAGAGATGCGCGATCAGCGCCGGTATCGACCAGATGAGCTGCGAGAGGTCGGAGGATTGGCGCGTCGCGCCATTGACCTTGAGCGCGATGCCGCCTGACGTCGGATGGCCGATGCGGGATGCCGGCACGATGGTCGAGAGCACCGCCGCCTGCTCGAAATTCTTGCCGAGGTCCCAGGGCCGCTGCTTGGCGCGCTCGGCGAGCTGGAGGTCGCGCCTGGTCATGTCGAGGCCGCAGGCATAGCCGAACACGGCGTCGAGCGCCTTGGCCTCCGGCATGCGGAACGCCTCGCCGCCCATCGCCACGACCAGTTCCATCTCGTAATGGTAATTGTTGGTGCGGGGCGGATAGGGCACGGTTGCGCCCGACGGCACATAGGCATAGGCGCCCTTGATGAAATAGAACGGCGCCTCGCGGTCGACGGCGACGCCCATCTCCTTGGCATGGGCCTCGTAATTGCGCCCGACGCAGAAGATGCGATGGATCGGGAAGGTCTCGCTCCGCCCGTCGATGGGCGCGGCGGGCTGGGCGGGGGGCTCGAACAGGTAGCGGGTCACGGCCGTCTCCTTTTAGGAAAAGACTTCGTAGAAACCAAGTTTTCGTTGCAGCGGCGCATCGTCGATCAGGAACAGGAAGGCGGGCTTCTTGCCCGAGCCGTTGCCAAGCGTCACGCCGGCATGGGTGGGCAGGACGAAACTGTCATGCGCATCGAAGGCCAGGATCGTGCCGTCGATGTCGGCCTGGCCCCGCCCCTCGACCACATGCACCACGCCGGAGGCCGAGCGGCGCGGCAGATTTAGGGTCTCGCCCCGACGCAGCATGAGGGCGGAGAAACCCAGCGTCGGCATGCATTCCTGGCCGGTCTCGGGGTTCACGTAGGCAAGCTGCACCGCGTCCCTCTTAGGCGTCACCGGTGCCAGGGCCTGCAAGCTCTCGCGCACCTCGCGCCAGGGATAGCGCAGCAAAGGATAGGCCTTGCGCGGCGCATCCAGCGAGCGATAGGGCACGAGGCCGGCGCGGCGATAGCGGGTCTGCGAGGCGTCGGGCTCGTTGCGGATGCTCTGGTGCGGGCCCTCGGTGACATAGGAAGCCTCGAACGCATAAAGCACCGGCAGATCCAGCGCGTCGAGCCAGATCACCGGCCCGCTTCCGTCATGGCCATGCTCGTGCCACAGCCCGCCCGGCGTGAGGATGAGATCGCCGGGCTCCATCGGGCATTTCTCGCCCTCGACCAATGTATAGCCGCCGTCGCCCTCGATCACGAAGCGCACGGCGATCGGCGTGTGCTTGTGGTTGGGCGCCATCTCGCCCGGCAGGATGAGCTGCATGCCGATATAGATCGTCGGCGTCGCCTGCATATTGTCGAGGCCCAGGCCCGGATTGGCCAGAACCAGCACGCGGCGCTCCGCCTTCTCGATCGGCGTCAGCTCGCCCGCGCGCAGCAGATCGGGGCGGATGTCGGCATAGCGCCAGAGCACCGGCTGCGTATGCCGGATCGGGCGGCCCGGCGGCAATACCGTGCGCAGCCCCGGCCATAGCGGAACCAGATTGCGCGAGGTCAGGCCCTGGCGGTAGTCGAGCGGCAGATCGGCGAGGGTTCCAAGCGTGGTCATGCCAAAGCTCCCTTGGGCGGGCGGCGGCACAGCAATCGACGAGAGCCTCATCCCCTATTCCAAGTCCGGGAGAAGGGCTCTAATCTATTCCGAATGGAACGAAAATTGGCAAGCGGAATTTCCGGCAGCCCGACGAAACCCGAGCCCGGGCCGGCCGGGGATCTCGATCTTGGCGGCTATGTGCCCTATCTGCTGCACCAGGCGCATCGCGCCCTGCTCGCGATTTTCGAGGGCGATCTTGCCGCCCACGGCGTCTCGCTGGCCGAGTGGCGCGTGCTCTCGGTGCTGCATCATCGCGGCCCGGTGCGCTTCGGTCCGCTCGCCGGCGCATCGGGCCTGGAGCCGCCGACGCTGGCCCGTGTGCTGGCGGGGCTGGAACGGCGCGGGCTGGCGGGGCGCCGCGCCTGCGAGAACGACCGGCGGCGCACGGAAGTCTCGGCGACGGCGGAAGGACTGGCGCTGGCCGGCCGCATCGTCCCGGCGGCGCGGCGGCTGGAAAGCCGGGCGCTCGCCGGGTGCAGCGCCGGCGAGGCAAGCCTGCTGCGCCGCCTGTTGCGGCAATTGTGCGCCAATGCCGCCGGCGCCGATACGGCCGGCCCCGGGCCCGACGCCACGGACGATTAACCCTTTGGCAATCCTCGAGCGCCTAGCATCGCGCAGGCGGCGGCACATCTTGGAGACGGATCGCGGCTATCCGATCAGGGCTGCGCGAGCATTCTGCGGCAGGTTCCCGCTCCAAGGGGTTGCTTTGACGCCGGGTTGGAACAGGTTCCAGGGATCGCTCCATCGTGGCTCGGCATTCCTTACCCATGGCAGCGCTCAGGCTTGAACCTCATTTCGAGCGGACGACCCCGCGGGCTTCCGTGTCGCTGGCCTCCGTGCGGCGGTTACTGACCACGGGCGGCGACGGGCGGATCGCGCTTGAAGGCGGGCGGGCCGCGAACCGCTATGGCTGCTCGCCCTGGCCGGATGCCGAGGTGGCGGCCTTCGGCTCCGCCACCGCCTCAACCATTTCGGAATTGGGCTTCGCCGCGGCCGTGCGCCTGCGCCGCCACCTCTGTTCCAGGCTTGAAACCGCGAATCCTGCCGGCGTCTATGCCGAGGAAATCGCGCGCCAGCGCCGCGAGCTTGGCGAATTGCTGGGTATCGAGGCCGGTGCGGGCACCGAAATCGTCTTCGCCGCCTCCGGCACCGATCTACATCTGATCGCCGCCGAACTGGTCCGCGGAAAGGGCGGACGCGCGCCGCTCGCCGTCATGGCGGCGCCGGCCGAGACCGGCAGCGGCGTGCCGGCGGCGCTCGGCTGCCGCCATTTCGACACGTGTTCCGCGCAGGGCGCGCAGGTGGTGGCCGGCGGGCCGCTGGCCGGCGGTGCGATGACGGTCGCGCAGATCGCGGTAAGGTCGGGCGATGGCACGCCGTTGCCGCCGGCCGAGGTCGATGCCGCGGCGCAAGCGCTGGTCGCGGCCGCCGCCGAAGAAGGCCACCCGGTGCTGCTGGTCGTCACCGATGTTTCGAAGACCGGCCTGATCGCGCCCGGGCCGGAGATGGCGCTGACGCTGCGTCGCCGCTTTGCCGGCCAGGTCGAGGTACTGATCGATGCCTGCCAGTTCCGCCTCGCCGCCGCCACCCTGCGCGCCTATCTGGCGCAGGATTGCCTGGTGGCGCTGACCGGGTCGAAATTCGTCACCGGCCCGGCCTTCGCCGGCGCCTTGCTATTGCCGCCGGCCGCGGCAGGACGGCTGGCGGCGCGGCCGCTTTCGCCGGCTTTGCGCGCCTATTCCGCCCGCGGCGACTGGCCGCAAGGATTGGCAGCGGCCGAAACCCTCGAAGATGCCGCCAATTTCGGCCTGCTGCTGCGCTGGGAAGCGGCGCTGGCCGAATTGCGCGCCTTCCGCCAGGTGCCGGAGGCGGCAATCGAGACCTTCCTCGCCGCCTTTGCCGCCGCCGTGCGGCAGCGCCTGGAATCCGACCCGGCCTTCGAGCCGCTGCCACAGCACGCGCTCGACCGCCGCGCGCTGATGGGGGACGTGCGGAGCTGGGACCAGATCCCGACCCTCTTTCCCTTCCTGCTGCGCCGCCCGGGGAGTGCCGGTGCCGCCGGCGCCGCCAGCCTTCTCGACGCGGCGGAGATGGCGGCCGTCCACCGCCTGCTTGCCCAGCCGCCGCACGGCCATGCCGCCATTGCGCTCGGCGGCCGCGCGGCCGGCGCCACCCAGATGCGCTGCCAGCTCGGGCAGCCGGTGGCCTGCGGCAGTCTGGACGGTATGCCGCTCGCGGCTTTGCGGCTGTGCGCCAGCGCGCGCCTCGTCGTCGAGGCCACGGCGGATGGCGGTAGCCGGGCCGGGGTGGTGATCGCCCGCGCGCTCGCGGCGCTCGACCGGACGGCGCAGGCCGCCCGCACCATCGCCGCGGCAGGCTCTGCCGTGCCGCCGGCAATTTTTTCCTGAGCGTGCCCCGGCCCGGCAGAGTCTGCCGGCCCGCCAAGCGGCGGCAGGCGGCGGGAGTGGCCGGTTGCCGGCTTCCGTCCATCGGCACGAGTCTTGCCTGAAGATCGGGGGCGGCGTCCGGCATGAGGCCTGGCGCCGGCGGGGGCCTGGACATGGTCTACCGAAAATGGGCATCGCTTTATCCGGCAAGAGTCGGCCCCAGCGGCCGGGTTACAGGAGAGAACATGAGTGTCAGCAGCCTAATTGCGGGCGCGAGCAGCAGCCTGACGCAGATCCAGCAGCAATTGCAATCGCCAGCCCAAGGCGTGCACGGCCATCACCACCATTCGTCGTCCGCATCCTCCTTCCAGGACCTCATGGCGCAGGCGACCGGGGAGACCAGTGGTTCGCAGAGCACCGGCGCGGGTTCGGCGCTGGGCGGGGAGGAGAGCGATCTCGCATCGCTCTTCGGCAGCACGGCCAATTCTTCGAGCCTGCTCGATATCAGCATTTGATGCGCCTGACGCCGGTGCAAGGAGAATGACCATGACCCTCGATATCGTCTCCGGCGGGCCGGCCGGCGGCAGTGCCGCGCCCGCCACCATCATCGGGCTGGCGACGCTGGCCGGCATGGCCTTTGCCGGCGCCAATCTCGGCCCTTTGTGGCGCGAGCTGGCCGGCCGCGTCGAAGCCGATCCCGCCGATGCCGCCGCCCTGATGGATCTCGCAATCATCAAGCAGCTTACGGGGGATCGCGACAGCGGCCTGTCGCTCCAGGCGGAGGCCTTGCGGCTGAAGCGTGTCTATCACCGGCCGGCGCCGGCGGCGGCGGTGAAAGGGCTGCGGCTGCTGGCTTTCATGGTGCCGGGCGATTTCATGGCCAATACGCCGCTCGACTTCCTGCTGGCCGAAAGCGGGGTGACGCTCGATCAGCTCTATATCGCCCCCGGGCTGCCGGCGCCCGAGCGGGTGCCCGAACACGATGTCGCCATCGTCGCCATCGGCCAGTCCGATGAAAGCCGCGCCGCCCTGGCCAAGGTGGCGGAGGTCGTGCGCACCTGGCAGCGGCCGGTGCTCAACGCGCCTGCGGGGATCGATCGGCTGGCGCGCGAGGAGGCCTGGCGGCAGTTCGGATCCCTTCCGGGCGTCGTCATGATGCCGACCGCGCGGCTCGACCGCGCCCTGCTCGAGCGGATGGCGCAAGGGAGCCTTGCGGTGGATGCGGCCTTGCCGGACGGCGCCTATCCGCTGATCATCCGCCCGATCGGCTCGCATGCCGGCCGCGGGCTGGACCGGATCGACGGCCAGGCGCCGCTCGCCTCCTATCTGGCGCAGCACGCGCAAGGGGAATTCTATCTCTCGCGCTTCGTCGACTACCGCAGCGCCGACGGCCATTTCCGCAAGTACCGCATCACCCTGATCGACGGCAAGCCCTATGCCTGCCACATGGCGATCTCGGATCACTGGATGATCCACTACCTCAATGCCGGCATGCATGAAAGCACCGCCAAGCGCGCCGAGGAAGCCCGTTTCATGGCCGGGTTCGACACCGGCTTCGCCCGCCGCCACCAACAGGCTCTGGCCGGGCTCGCCGAGCGGGCGGGGCTGGAATATTTCGCCATCGATTGCGGCGAGTTGCCCGACGGGCGGCTGCTGGTGTTCGAGGCCGATGTCGCGATGATCGTCCATGCCATGGACCCGGCCGATCTCTTCCCCTACAAGCTCGATCAGATGCGCAAGGTTTTCGCCGCCTTCACCGCGATGCTCGGCCGCTGTGGCGGGGTCAGCCGGCCCAAGGCCGCCGCCCGCTGACGCCACCGCCCAATCGCCGCCGGGCCTGGTCCTACCGCCCGGCGGCGGCCGCTTTCGCCGCCGCGCGGCGTTCCTCCAGCATTAGCAGCAGGTCCCACTTGGCCCCGGGCGTGAGGCTGGTCCAGCGCGCGATTTCCCCGCCCGTGCGATAGCAGCCCCGGCACAGGCCGCTCACCGGATCGAGCCGGCAGACCCCGGTGCAGGGCGAGGCCGGCAACGCCATTTGCCGCTCCGACATGATTTTGCCTCAATTGTGTCCACGATGCCGGTTGCGCCCTCGAAGATCGGTCGGCAACAGGCCGGGGCGCGATCGATGCCAACCGGGGGCGCGTGGGACGGGAATGATCGAAATTCGTAATCTGGTCAAGCGTTTCGGACCGCTCGTAGCGGTGAACGATGTGAGTTTTTCCGTCACGCGCGGCGAGGTCCTGGGCTTTCTTGGACCAAACGGGGCGGGCAAGTCGACGACCATGAAGATGATCACCGGCTTCCTCGCGCCAACCGCGGGCCGGGTGAGCGTTTGCGGCGCCGATGTGGCGCAGGCACCGCTCGCCGCCAAGCGGCAGATCGGCTATCTGCCGGAAGGCGCGCCCGCCTATCCCGACATGACGGCGGCGGGCTTTCTCGATTTCGTCGCCGATATCCGCGGACTCAAGGGCGTCAAGCGCCGGGAGCGGCTCGATCAGGTCATCGCCAGCGTCCATCTCGAAGCGGTGCTGGATCAGCCGATCGATACGCTCTCCAAAGGGTTCAAGCGCCGCGTCGGCCTGGCGCAGGCGATCCTGCACGATCCGCCGGTCCTGATCCTGGACGAGCCGACCGACGGGCTTGATCCCAACCAGAAGCACGAGGTGCGGGAGCTGATCCGCGCCATGGCGGCGGACAAGGCGATCATCATTTCGACCCACATCCTGGAAGAGGTGGAGGCGGTGTGCAGCCGCGCCGTGATCATCGCCCACGGCCGCCTTCTGGCCGAGGGCCGCCCGGACGAGACGGAGAGCGGCTGGCGGTTCGGCGATCTCCTGGCCGCCCCCGGCCGGCTCGACGCTCTTTTCCGCGAGATCACGACCAACGCCCATCCGGAGCGCGCGGCATGAACGGCTTGAAAGGCACCTACATCATCTTCCGCCGCGAGCTGGCCGCCTATTTCGCAACGCCGCTCGCCTATGTCTTCATCGTCATCTTCCTGTTCTCGACCGGCATCTTCACCTTCTATGTCGGCAATTTCTTCGATCGCGGCCAGGACGATCTCAAAGCCTTCTTCATGTTCCACCCCTGGCTTTACCTGTTCCTCATCCCCGCGATCTCGATGCGGCTGTGGGCGGAGGAGCGCAAGCAGGGCACGATCGAGCTTTTGATGACGCTCCCCGTCCGGCTCGGCTCGATCGTGGCCGGCAAGTTCCTCGCCGCCTGGTGCTTCACGGCGATCGCGCTGGCGCTGACCTTCCCGCTGTGGCTTACCGTCAACTACCTGGGCCACCCCGATAACGGCGTCATCCTCGCGAGCTATCTCGGTTCCATCCTGATGGCGGGCGGCTATCTCGCCATCGGCGCCTGCATCTCGGCGACCACGCGCAACCAGGTCATCGCCTTCGTCGTCAGCGTCACCATCTGCTTCATCTTCGTCGTCGCCGGCGCGCCCATCGTGCTCGATTTCTTCTCCGGCTGGCTGCCGCCGTTTGTCGCGAACATCATCGGCTCGCTCAGCTTCCTCACCCATTTCAACGCGATTACCGACGGGGTGGTGGATCTGCGCGACGTGATCTTCTACGTCTCGACCATCGCGGTGTGGCTGTTCGCCAATGTCATCGTCGTCGATCTGAAGAAGGCGGCCTGAGGGATATGGGGATGAAGGGAAAGTTTCTTGCGGCAAGCGCGCTCGTCATTGCCGCCCTGCTGTTCGCCGCCGTCAATGTGCTCAGCAACGCCGGCCTGAAAAACGCCAAGATCGACCTGACCGCCGACCATCTCTATACGCTTTCGCAAGGGTCGAAGAACGTGATCGCCGCGCTCAAGGAGCCGGTCACGTTGCGCTTCTACTTCTCCGAGCGGCTGTCGAGCCAGGTGCCGCAGATCCGCGCCTATGGCAAGCGCGTGCGCGACCTTTTGGAGGAATATGCGGCGCTCTCCCACGGCATGATCCGCCTGCAGGTGATCGATCCCGAACCCTATACCGACCAGGAGGACCAGGCGGTCCAGGACGGTATCCAAGGCGTGCCGCTCGATGCCGATTCCGACGAGCAATTCTATTTCGGCCTGAGCGGCACCAACTCGACCGATCAGCACCAGGTCATCCCCTTCTTCGAGACCAGCCGGGAGCCGTTCCTCGAATATGACCTGACCAAGCTCGTCTATGCGCTGACCAACCCGAAGCGCCCGGTCGTGGCGGTGCTGACCGACCTGCCGATGGAATATGGGCCGGGCGGCATCATGGCGGCGATGCGCGGGCAATCGCAGCCCTATGCGATCATGACCGAATTGCAGCAGACCTTCGATGTCCAGGTCCTGGACCCGGCCGCGGCCAAGATCCCGGCCGATACCAAGGTGCTGTTCATGGCCGACGTGAAGAACGTCTCGCCGCAGACCGCCTATGCCATCGACCAGTTCGTGCTGCGGGGCGGCCGGGCGCTGATCATGGTCGATCCTTTCGCCGAATCCGAAGTGATGCAGGCGGCGCAATCGGGCCAGTCGCCCGATCCGACGATGCCGCATTCCTCCAACCTGCCGCGCCTTTTCAAGGCCTGGGGGATCGGGTTCGACGACCAGCATTTCATCGCCGACCGCAAGCTCGCCATCGAGGTCACGACCAGCCACGACGGCCGCCAGGGGGTGGTGGATTACGTTCCCTGGCTGGCGCTGGACAAGGATCAGCACAATCCCGACGACGAGGTGACGGCGGATCTTGGCACCATCAACCTCGCCACCGCCGGCGCCTTCACCGCCCTTCCCGGCGCCACCACCAAGATGACGCCGCTGCTCACCTCGTCTAATCAGGCGGCGCCCGTCGGCATCGACCAGGTTAGCTACGCGCCCGATCCGGTGAAGCTGCTGACGGGGCTGAAGCCGACCGGCAAGACCTATGTCCTGGCGGCGCGCGTCACCGGCCCGGTCAAGACCGCCTTCCCCGACGGGCCGCCGAAGAGCGCCGCCGCGCCCGATGCCCAGGCGAAGACCGGCCAGGCCAAGAGCGGCCCGGATGCCAAGGCCAAGGCGCCCGCGCCGGAAACCATGGCGAGCAAGGGTCCGATCAATATCATCGTCGTCGGCGACAGCGACATGCTCGATGATCGTTTCTGGGTGCAGAGCCAGGATGTCATGGGCCAGCGCGTCGTCACGCCCATCGCCGCCAACGGCGACTTCGTCCTCGATGCGATCGAGAATCTCGCCGGTTCGAGCAATCTGATCGGCCTGCGCAGCCGCGGCCTGTCGCAGCGGCCCTTCACAATGATCGACCATCTGCGCCGCCGGGCGAGCGAGCAATTCCTGTCGCGCGAGCAGGGATTGCAGAAATCGCTCGACGACACGGAGAAGAAGGTCAGGGCATGGCAGAACAAGGCCAATAACAATTCG
>CALCYJ010000145.1 GCA_937905845.1 uncultured Rhodospirillales bacterium | reverse complement strand
CAGATCCTCGAAGGCTTCGAGGCCGCGGGCAAGCCGAAGCTGTGCCCCGCCCGCGAGCCCAGCACGCTCCGCCGCCTGCTCACCCATACCGCCGGCTTCGGCTATGACATCTGGAATGCCGATCTGGTGCGCTATCAGGAGCAGAAGGGCATTCCCGGCATCATCTCGTGCCAGGCGGCCGCCCTCACCACGCCGCTGATCTTCGAGCCGGGCGCGAAATGGGAATATGGCATCAATATCGACTGGGTCGGCAAGGCGGTGGAAAAGGTGAGCGGACAGACGCTCGAAACCTATTTCCACGAAAATCTCTTCGGGCCGCTCGGCATGAAGGATACCGGCTTCAAACTCTCCGCCGACTGCCGCGCGCGCCTCGCCGGCATGCATGCGCGCAACACCGACGGCACGCTCGCCCCCATGCCGTTCGAAGTCCCGCAAGAGCCGGAATTTCACATGGGCGGCGGCGGCCTCTATGGCACCGCGGCCGATTATCTCGCCTTCGCCCGCCTGTTCCTGAACGAGGGACGGCACGAGGGCGTGCCGGTGCTGAAGCCCGAGACGGTGCGGCTGATGAGCCACAACCAGATGGGCGACATCGACGTGTGTTTGCTCAAGACCGCCATTCCGGGCTTTTCGAACGATGGCGAATTCTACCCCGGCATGATCAAGAAATGGGGCCTGGGCTTCATGATCAATACGCAAGCGGTGCCGGGCGGCCGCAGCGCCGGCAGCCTGACCTGGGCCGGCCTTGGCAATACCTATTTCTGGATCGACCAGGAGAAGGGCGTCACCGGCATGATCTTCACCCAGATCGTGCCCTTCGCCGATGCCGCGGTGCTCGATCTCTACGACCGTTTCGAGAAGGGGGTCTACCAGGCCGCCGCCTGAGAGCGGATTACGCCGCCGCCGTCCCGCCTCAGGTGATCACCGGCACCGCCATCGCCGGCGGGGTGTTGCGGCTGCGCTCGGAGCGGACGATGCCGTCGATGATCGTCAGGCTCACCCCCGGCAGATCGCCCAGCCGCACGCTCTCCAGCAGGTCGCGGCCGGCGGTGTGCTGGGCGCGGTCCATGACGACGAAATCGGCGGCGCGCCCGGCTTCGATCAGGCCGCAATCAAGATCGTGGATGCGGGCGGTATTGCCGGTGGCAAAGCAGAAGGCGACCTCGGGCGCCACCTCGCCCAGGCTTGCCAGCATCGCCACCATGCGCAGGATGCCGAGCGGCTGAACCCCCGAGCCGGCCGGTGAATCGGTGCCGAGGATGACGCGTTCGAGCTGGCCCAGCTCCTTGGCCGCCCGCAGGGCGACGAGGGCCGAGCGCTGATTGCCGTTATGGACGATCTCGATCGCCCGCCGGCAGGTCTCGCACAGGCAGGTGATCTGCTTGTCCGGCAACGCGGTGTGGCCGCCGTTGATATGGCCGATGACATCGGCGTCGGCGGCGAGGATGACGTCCTGATCGATCAAGCCGGAGCCCGGGATCGACGGCCCGCCGGTATGGATGGTGCTGCGGATGCCGTATTTGCGCGCCCAGGCCACCATCTGCTGCGCCTCCGCCGCGCCCTTGACGCCGCCGAGCCCGACCTCGCCCAGGAGGCTCACGCCGGCTTCCGCCAGATCCTTGAAATCCTGCTCCACCATGCCCTTCTCGATCACCGGCGCGCCGGCATGGACCTTGACGCCGGAGGGGCGGAAATTGCTGAAGGCGCGCTGGGCGGTGATCGCCAGCGCCTTCAGGCCGACGATGTCCTTGGGCCGGCCGGGCAGATGCACCTCGCCGGCCGAGATCATGGTGGTGACGCCGCCGTGCAGGAAACTGTCGATCCAGTTGAGCTGGCTCTGGCGCGGCGTCCAGTCGCCGAACACCGGATGGACGTGGCTGTCGATCAGGCCCGGCGCGACCGTGGTTCCCTGCACATCGATCGTCACCGTGGCGCCGGCGGTATCGAGATCCTTCTCCCGGCCGACAGCGGCAATGCGATCGCCCTGGACCACGATCGTATCGGCATCGAGAACAGGCCGGTGCAAATCGCCGCTCAACAGCAGGCCGATCTTGCGGATCACCAGTTTCGTCGCCATTCCTAAAAGCCTCCTCCAATCCCGATAATGCATCACACCGCGAGATAGGCGTCGCGCACCGCCTCGTCTGCCGCCAGCGCCTGCATGGTGCCGTCGAAGCGGATGCGGCCCTTCTCGATGATATAGGCGCGGTCCGAGATCATCTTGGCGAAATGCAGGTTCTGCTCCGAGATGAGGACGCTCAAGCCTTCGCCCTTCATCGCCAGGATGGCGCGCCCCATATCCTCGACGATCCTGGGCGCCAGGCCCTCGGAGGGTTCGTCCAGCATGATCAGCGCCGGATTGCCCATGAGGCTGCGGGCGATGGTGAGCATCTGCTGTTCGCCGCCGCTCATGCGCCCGGCCGGCCGCCGGCGCATCTCCGCCAGGTTGGGAAAAAGCTCGAAGAGCCGCGCCCGCGTCCAATGCGGCACGCCTGAGCGCGGCGCCTGGGTGCCGACATCGAGATTCTCCTCGACCGTCAGTTCGGTGAAGATGCGGCGATCCTCCGGCACATAGCCCAACCCCAGGCGCACGATCTCGTGCACGCTCAGGCGGGAAATGTCGCGGCCCGAGAAGACGATGCGGCCGCGGCGGTCGGCGACCAGGCCGACCAGGCTTTTCAGCGTGGTCGATTTGCCGGCGCCGTTGCGGCCGATCAGGGCGACCACCTCGCCCGCCGCCGCACTCAGCGCCACGTCGGACAGGATATGGGCGCGGCCGTAGAAGCTGTTGAGGCCGGAGACTTCGAGCATCACGCCTCACCCCCGGCCGTGGCCTCGCCCTTGGCCCGGGCGAGGTCATAGACCGCGCCGGTGCCGAGATAGATCTCCTGCACATTCTTGTCCTCGCGCACCGCGCGCGGGCTGCCTTCGGCCACCAGGCGGCCGCGGTTCAGCACCATGACGCGGCTGGCATGGGCGAAGACGACATCCATGTCGTGCTCGGTGAAAAGAACGCTGATATGGCGTGCGCGCACGATATCGGCGGTGAGCTGCATCAGCGCGATGCGCTCGCGCGGCGCCATGCCGGCGGTGGGCTCGTCCATCAGCAGCAGCTTCGGCTCGTTGGCCAGCGCCACCGCCAGCTCCACCCGCTTCAGATCGCCATAGGCCAGCACGCTGCACGGCCTTACCGCCTGATCCGCCATGCCGACCAGCTCCAGAAGCGCCAGCGCCGCCTCGCGATGGAGCCGGCCCGCATAGGGCAGCAGCGCCCGCAGGCGGCGGTGATGCGAGATCAGCGCCATCTGTACGTTCTCGGCCACCGTCATCGAACCGAAGGTGGCGGTGATCTGAAAGGTGCGGCCGACGCCCTGCCGCCAGATCGCGCGCGGCGGCAGGCCGACCAGCTCGCGCCCGAACAGCTTGACGCTGCCCCGGTCGGGACGGATCTGACCCATCAGCATGTTGAAGCAGGTGCTCTTGCCGGCGCCGTTCGGTCCGATCAGCGCCAGGATCTCCCCCGGCCCGAGGTCGAAATCGACCCCCGCCACGGCCGCGACGCCGCCGTAGTTCTTGACCAGGCCGCGCACGCTGAGCGTCATGGCGCGGCATCCCCCGCGCGCGCCGTCCGGGCCTCGGCCGTGCGGGCGAAACGGCCCATGATCCCTTCGGGAAAGGCGATCACCAGCACGATGATGATGACCCCGAGCACAGCCTGCCACTGGTTGGTATAGCTGCTCATCGTCACATGCAGGGTCTTGTAGGTCGCGGCGCCGACGATCGGGCCGACCAGCGTCTGGATACCGCCCAACAGCACCATCACCAGGCCGTCGATCGAGGTTGAGATCGAGATCGTGTCGGGAAAGACGCTGCCCTTGAGGAAGGCATAAAGCGCGCCGGCGATGCCGGCGAAAGCCCCGCCCAGCGCAAAGCCCAGCCAGCGGTGCGTTGCCAAATCGATGCCGATCGCATCGGCGCGCAGGCCGGAATCGCGACACGCCCTGAGCGTATAGCCGAAAGGCGCGAAGGCGATGCGGCGCAACAGCAGGGCGGCGCCGCCGCACAGGGCGAGGCAGAGGTAGTAATAGGCGGTGGCGCTCGACGCCCAGGCGGCCGGCCAGATGCCGATCAGCCCATTGTCGCCGCCGGTGAAACCGTACCATTGGAAGACGATGGCATAGGTGATCTGGGCGAAGGCCAGGGTCAGCATGGCGAGATAGACCCCCGACAGGCGGACGCAGAACCAGCCGAACACCAGCGCGCCGAGGCCGGCGACGACGGGGGCGAAAAGGATGCCGCCCAGCATGGGAAACATCAGATATTTCATCAGCAGCGCCGCGCCATAGGCGCCGAGGCCGAAATAGGCGGCATGGCCGAAGGAGATCATGCCGCCGGTGCCCATGATGAAATGCAGGCTGACGGCGAAAAGAGCGAAGATCAGCACTTCGCTCGCCACCGACAGCCCGTAATTGCCGAGCACCAGCGGCAGCGCCAACAGGACCAGGCCGACACCGAGGGCGAAAAGACGCAAGCGCGGCGCCAAGGGCCGCATCGGCAGTTCGATGCTGCCGGCGCCGCCGCGCACGGCGGCTTCCGGCTTGCCGAGCAGACCCCAGGGGCGCACCACCAGGATGATCGCCATCGCCACGAAGGTCAGAACCAGCGTCAGGTCCGGGAAGATCACGATGCCGAAGGCATTCAGCTCGCCGATGATCACGGCGGCAAGCAGCGCCCCGGTGACGCTGCCGAAGCCGCCGATCACCACCACGACGAAAGCCTCGACGATGCTTTGCAGGTCCATCGTGTGGTTGACCGCGACCAGCGGAAGCTGCAACGCGCCGCCCATGCCGGCCAGCGCCGCGCCGAGCGTGAAGACGCTGGTGAAGAGCCAGGCCTGGTTGACGCCGAGCGCTGCCACCATCTCGCGGTCCTGGGTCGCAGCCCTGACCAGCGTGCCCCAGCGCGTGCGGTGGAACAGCAGCCACAGGCCTGCATAGACCAGCGGTCCGAACAGGATAAGGAAGAGCGCATATTGGGGAAACGGCTGCCCGAGGATATTCACCGCGCCGGCCAGGCCCGGCGCCCGCGGCCCGAGCAGGTCGGATGGTCCCCAGATCACCAGCACCAGATCCTGCACGATGAGGACGACGCCGAAAGTGGCGAGAAGCTGCAAGAGTTCCGGCGCCTTGTAGACCCGTCGCAGCAGGGTCGTCTCCATCGCAGCACCGAGGCTTGCTACCGCCGCCGCCGCGAGCGCGATGCTGCCCCAGAAGCCGGCCACGCTGCCGCCGAGCCTGCTGACCAGCGTATAGGCGATATAGGCGCCCAGCATGTAGAAGGAGCCATGGGCGAAATTCACCACCCTTGTGACGCCGAAAATGATGGAAAGACCCGAGGCGACCAGGAACAGGGTCGATGCCGTCGCAAGGCCGTTCAAAGACTGGATGACGACGAAATCCATGGCCATGTCCTATGCCTGCCGCCGTCGCCGGGCGGCAACCGGGCGGCGGGTATCGACAACCCGCCGCCCGGCCCCAATTACGCGGGCCGAATCCCGAAACCGAAAAACGCCCGCCACCCGAAGCCCGTTCCGGAAAAGTCAGCGCTCTTTTTCCGGAACGGGCGGAGACGCAGCCGGCTAATCCTGCGGCCTGAGCTTCTTCACCGCCGCCGGGCTCGGCAGATAGGCGGCGCCGTTGGCATAGTGCCAATCGACCATGATCCCCTTGCCGTTCACCACCGCCGTCTTGCCGACGAAGGCGCCCATGGTGGATTGATGATCGGCGGCGCGGAAGGTGATCTCGCCGAAGGGCGAGGGGATCTTCAACCCCTCGCCAGCCTTGATCAGCTTGTCGGTGTTGGTCGAGCCGGCGCGCTCGATCATCGCAGCGACGGCCTTCATGGTGACATAGCCCACGACCGAGCCGAGCCGCGGGTAATCGTGGTACTTGGCCTCGTAGGCCTTGACGAAAGCCTCGTGCGCCGGCGTCTTGATCTGCGACCAGGGATAGCCGGTGACGATCCAGCCGACCGGCGTATCGGCGCCGAGCGGATCGAGATATTCGGGCTCGCCGGTCAAAAGGCTCACGACGGAGCGTCCCTTGAACAGGCCGCGCGTCGTGCCGGCGCGCACGAAATTGGTGAGGTCGGCGCCAAACGTCGCGTTGAAGATCGCATCCGGCTTGGCTTGCAGCAGCGCCTCGGCGGTGGCGCCGCCATCGATCTTGCCCACCGCCGGCCATTGCGCCGCAACCCATTGGATATCCGGCCGCTTGGCCGACATCAGCTTCTTGAAGTCATCGACCGCCGAATGGCCGTATTCGTAATTGGGCGCCACCGTCGCCCAGCGCTTGGCCGGCAGCTTGGCGGCCTCCTGCGCCAGGATGGCGACCTGGACATAGACGGGGGGACGCAGGCGGAACGTATAGCGGTTGCCCTTCTGCCAGGTGATGGCATCGGTCAGCGGCTCGCCGGCGACGAAGACGATCTGCTTCTGCTTGGCGAAATCGGAGACCGCCAGCCCGACGTTGGAAAAGAACGTGCCCATCAGCATCTTGACGCCGTCGCGGGTGACAAGCTCGTTGGCGGCCGTCACGGCGTCGCCGGGCTTGCCGCCGTCATCGCGCGAGATGACTTCGAGCTGATGGCCGTCGATCCCCTTCTTGTTGATTTCCGCCAGCGCGAGCTGCCAGCCGTTGCGATAGGGAATGGTGAAGGCGGGTAGCGCGGTATAGCTGTTGATCTCGCCGATCTTGATCGTGCCGGCGGCCGAGGCCGGGCCGGCGCCAAGCCCTGCGGCAAAGGCCGCCGCCGCGGCAGCCTTCAGAAAAGTCCTGCGATGCATTCCATGTCTCCCATCTTTGCGTGAGCAGCACTGATTTCAATCAACGCAGCCCGTCTTCCCCCTTGATCTCGCCGACCGTTAGCCCGCCCACGCGGGGCAGCGGCCGGCCCGAGTCCGTGATCGCCACCGCGACCAGGATTTCGCCCGCGCGCGGCGCATCGGCCACGCGGATTTCCATAGCATCAAAATGGCTGCGCACGAAAGCCGCGTCCTTGTGGCCGAGCGGCACGTCGATTACCGCGCCCATGCCGCCCCGCTTCTTGGCCGAGGGCACCAGGGCCGCGCCCTTCTCCACCGCGTCGCGCAGGGGCTTGCCGAGCTTGGGATGCAGAATGGCGGCGGCATGTTCAAGCTCGCCGTCCTCGCCGACGATCGCCGCCTTGCCATAGCTCTGCACCTGCGCGGGCTTCAACCCCAGCGCCGCCACCGCCCGGGCGCCGAGCAGGGCCCCCAGCTCCTCGCCGATATCCACCAGCGCCGTAAGATCGGCGGCATAGCGCCCGGCGAACGGATTGGCGATCACCGCGATCGCCGCCGCCTTGCGCGTCGGCGGCGCGACATCCTGGTCCATCTCGCGCCGCGTCTCCTCGACGATGGTGACGAGCTTGCGGATCTGCGCCTTACTCATCTCAACCCGTCCTCCCCCTTGATCTCCGAAGCCTTCAGCCCGCCGACCCGCGCATGGACCCTGGCTCCCGTCGTCATCACCAGCGCCAGCACGATCTCGTCGGCGCGCGGGGCATCGGCGATGCCGACCTCCATCGCATCGAAATGGCTGCGCACATAGGCGGCATTGATATGGGTGACGGGTACGTCGAGCCTGGTGCCGGCGGCACCCACTTTCTTGGTCGAGGGCACGATGGCCTTGGCATCGCCCAGAAGCTCGCGCATGGCATAGCCGCCCGGCACATGCCAGAGCGCGCCGTGCTCAAGCTCGCCGGCCTGGCCGACGATGGCGCCCTTGCCATAGCCCTCGATCGCCTTGGCGCCGCCCAGAAGCCCGACCAACCGTCCCGCCATGTCGAGGCCGAGCGGCTTCAGCGCCTCCATGGCGCCGGCGATATCCTCGACATAGCGGCCGGCGAAGGGATTGCCCACCACCGCCAGAACGGCGCCGCGGCGGTGCGGTACCACCGCCCTTGGGCCGCCTTCGTGGTGGATTTCCTCTTCGATCAGGACAAACTTGCGAACCTCGAACACCCGATGCTCCTCTCCCCGGCTCCAGTGGCGGCAACGGCGGCGGCCGCCGTCCCCTCTCCCACCACCCGATAATGCCCTTTCAGGCTCAGGCACGCCGCAACAATCAAGCCGTCGGCCAGCATTTTCTCCGCCGCGCGCCGGCCGACATCGAGCGCCGCACCGATATCCCGGACCCCAAGCGCGCCCACCGCCACCGTCACCAGGCGGGAGCCGAGATCGCTGTCGGGGTCAAGGCTCGATGCCGCCGCCCGGCGGATGGCCGGATGCTCGATCGTCACCGCATTGGCGATCGGTGTCGCCGCCGCATCCGCCGCCGCCCCGTCATCGGCCAGGACCGTCACCGCATCGGCGATGCCGAGCGAAAAGCTGCGCCCGCCCCAGCCGCTGGTGGCGATGCCGCGAACCGGGCTGGAATGGGCGATGGTGGCGATGGCGTCCGGCACGGGGGTTTCGAGGGCGGCGATCAGGCCGATGTCGAAGCGGGTGCCCGGCGTCAGGTGAAGCGCGATATCGCCGCCATTATTGACATAGGCACGGCGGAGACGCCGGCCGGCGACAAGCGCCTCCAGCACCTCGTCCGCGACCGCGCCGGCCACCGCCGCCATGGGGGTGATGAAACCGCCGGCATGCGGCAGCACCGCCCGCAGCATGCGGCCGGCCACCGGTCCCGCCACCGCCAGACCCGGGCCGGCCGGCCGGCGCAGAAGGGGCAGTTCCTCGACCAGGCGCGGCAGGATGGGCGGAAAGCAGGCCCAGGCCTGGCGATAGGCAGCGGCGACCTCCGCCGGCTCGCCGAACGCCTCGATCACGAGGTCGATCGGCCCGTGCTGAAGATGCAGGCGCCGGCCGTCGGCCAGCAGCGCTACCGTGGGCGGGATCATTTGTCCTGGCCCCACTTGTAGTTCTTGCGCGCCATCGGCCAGGGATTCTCCGGGTCCCAGCGCACCGCCGAGCGATGCGCGCTGTCCATGACCGTCTCCAGCCGTACCACGCTGTCCATATGGCCGCCGAGCAGGCGATAATCCTCGAGGCGCATGGTGAATTCGATCGGCGCCACCAGCGCCGGCGTCGGCACCGAGCCGAAGGACCGGTCGGGCATGCGCAGGACATCCACCATGTAGGTGATGCCGCCGCCCGGCCAGACGAAGACCGGCGCGCCGCCGCTGGTGACGAAGGTCAGCGATTCCTTGACCGAGCGGGTGAGCCGCACCGGATTCTCGGTCACGCCGGCCCTGAGCGAGCCGCCGGCGCCGGCCATGAACAGGACCGAACAGAGTGCCGGCTCGCAATTCTCCCGCACCCGCTCGACGGTCGAGGCGAGCGCCTCCGGCATTTCGCCTTCGACCGGCTGCAAATCCTCGTTCAGCCGGTAGAAGGCGGCGTGCTCGCCCGTCGCGCTCACCATTAGCAGGGTCTGGCCCGGGCGCGCCAGCTTGCGGTCAAAGGGGCCGAGAATGGACAGCGGATCGGCGATGTCGGTGCCGCCCCAGCCGGTGCCGGGCTCGGCCACCTGGAAATAGCGCCCGAGCGTCGAGCGCCGCCCCTTGATGGCGATGCCGCTCTCCGCGATGCCGAGATAGCGCCCGGCCTTGTGCTCGGTCAGGACGCCGGTGATGTGATCATCGACCACCACCACCTCGTCGACCCGGCCGAACCATTGCTTGGCGAACATGCCGATGGTGGCCGAGCCGCAGCCGACCCGCATGCGCTCCTCGCGCACGCCATTGACGATCGGCGCCTGGCCGGCCTGCACGGTCAGGGTGGCGCCGCCATCGACGGCAAGCTCGACGGCTTCCTTGTTGCACAGCGCGAGCATGGTCTCGCAGGTGACCTTGCCTTCCCTTTTGCTGCCGCCGGTCAAATGATGCACGCCGCCGATGGTCAGCATCTGCGAGCCGTATTCGCTGGTGGTGACATGGCCGACCGCCTCGCCGCGCTGGCGCACGCTCGCCTGTTCGGGGCCGAGATAGCGGTCGGTGTCGATCTTGAGCTTGACGCCGCAATAGCTGAAGATCCCTTCCGTCACCACCGTCACCATGTCCACGCCTTCGTGCTCGCTGGCGACGATGAAGGGCGCGGGCTTGTAATCGGGATAGGTGGTGGAGGCGCCGATGCCGGTGATGAAGGCGCGGCTGCCCGGCACCAGCGAGCCGTCCCACTCCGGCTCGGCGGAGAGGAAGGCGACCATCGCGCCCTCGCGCGCCTGGGTCGCCTCGGCCACCACCAGCGGATCGACGCGGGTCAGCACGCCGCCGATATTGGCATAGCGGTCGCAGGCGCCGGCCCGCCCCTCGCGGATGCGGCAGAGCACCGGGCAGGCGTCGCAGATGATGATGCCTTCGTCCGACTCGCTCATGCCGGGCCCGCCGCGGTCTTCGCGGCCCGGGCGGCGCGGATCGCCGCGCGCACCCGGGCGGGGGTCGCGGGAACCTGGTGCATCGTCGCCCCGGTCGCATGGCGGATGGCGCAGAGGATGGCGGGCGCCGTCGGGATCAGGGCATGCTCGCCGATGCCCTTGGCGCCAAACGGGCCGAGCGGCTCCGCATCCTCGATCAGGAAGGTCTCGACCGGCGGCACGTCGCCCGCGGTCGGAATGAGATAATCGTGCAGATTCTCGCTCCGCCCGGGGACATATTCCTCCATCAGCGCCAGGCCCAGCCCCTGGGCGATGCCGCCCTCGATCTGGCCTTCGAGCAGCGTCGGGTTGATCGCGCGGCCGACATCATGGGCGGCGGCGATATGGCAGACCCGCACCGTGCCGAGATCGAGATCGACCTCGACTTCCGCCATCTGGGCGCCGAAACCATAGGTGGCGTAAGGCGAGCCCTGGCCGTTGGCGTCGAGCTTCACGGTCGGCGGATCGAACGTGCCCTCGCCCAGGAGCACATGGCCGCCGGCATCCGCCGTAAGCGCCGTAAGATCGATGTGCCGCGAACCCTCTGCGTCCACGACCTCGATCCTTGGACCTTCAAGCGCGAGGCGCGCGCTGTCGCCGGCATTGGCGAGGCGCAGGATCTGCCGGCGCAGATCGCGGCCGGCAAGCTCGGCGGCGCGGCCCGAGATGAAGGTCTGGCGCGAGGCCGAGGTCTTGCCGGCATCGGGCGTCACCGCGGTATCGCCGCCGACCAGGTCGAAATGCGCGATCCCGACGCCCAGCGCGTCGGCGCAGATCTGGGCGATGACGGTGTTGGAACCCTGGCCGATATCCACCGCGCCCTGGAACAGCACCACCCGCCCGCTCTGGTGCAGCGCCACGCGGATGGTCGAGGGATTGGCAAGGGCGGTATTGCCGCAGCCGTACCACACGCCGGCGATGCCGAGGCCGCGGCGGATCGGGCCTTGCGCTTTAGCATTGAAGGCGGCCACCGCCTTGAGCCTCTCGTGCCAGCGCGGCGTCAAGGCGTCCAGGCATTGCAGCATGCCGACGCTATTCTCCAGAACCTGGCCGGTCGCCGTCGCCAGGCCGGGGCGGAGCGCATTCCGCCGGCGGAATTCCAGCCGGTCCAGCCCAAGCCGGTCCGCCAGCTCGTCGAACAGCGTTTCCTGCGCGATCGCCGCCTGTGGCACGCCGAAGCCGCGGAAGGCGCCGGATGGCGGGTTATGGGTGTGGATGGCGCGGGTGCAGGCGCGGATCGCCGGAACATAATAGGGGCCCGAGCAATGGACCGGCACCCGGTTGGCCACCGTCGGCCCCCAGGAAGCATAGGCGCCGGTATTGAAATCGCCGTCGAACTCCATCGCCATCAGGCGGCCGTCGCGGCCGGCGCCGATGCGGACATGCATATCCGCCGGGTGGCGCTTGGTCGTCGAGGCGGCGGATTCCGTGCGGCTGTAGAGGCAGCGCACCGGATGATCGAGGCGCAGCGCCGCGATGGCGATGAAGGGCTGGAGCGAAAGATCGAGCTTGCCGCCGAAGCCGCCGCCGACCGCCGTCGGCACGATGCGCACCTTCTCCTCCTCGATGCCGAGGATGGCGGCGACGCCCATGCGGTCCATGTAGGGCGCCTGGGTGCAGGCATAGATCTCGATCGTGTCGCCGACCCGCCGGGCAAAGCCCGCCTCGGGCTCGATATAGGCATGCTCGACGAAAGAGGTGCGGAAATCGCCCTCGACCACCATTGCGCCCGGCCATTGGCGGGCGAGATCGCCGCGCTGCACGAAGCCCCGCACCAGCACATTGTCGGGCCGCTCGGGATGGAGCGCCGGTGCCCCGGGCTTCAGCGCTTCCGCCATCTCGAGCAGCGGTTCGAGCGGCGTCCAGGCAACCGGGAAGTCGGCCTCGTCGAACGCCTCGCTGGTAACATCGTCGCAAACCACCGCCGCGACCGCCTCGCCGCGATAGCGCGCGACCGCCTCGGCGAAGACCGGCTGATCCTCCAGCCCCGGAATGACGCCGAAACGGTTCACGCCGGGCACATCGGCCGCCGTCAGCACCAAGGCGATGCCGGGATAGCGCGCGCGCAAGGCCGCCAGATCACCGATGGTGAATGCCGCATGGGCATGCGGCGAGCGGATCACCCGCAGCCACAGAGCGTCCTCGGGCGCGACATCGTCGCCAAAAGCCTCGCTGCCGCAAACCCGCGCAACACCGTCGAGCCGCGCCAGGCGCCGCCCCACCGCCTGGCCGGCGGCCGGCGCTTCTTCTTCGTCGGCAAAATCCGACGCCGCCAGGATGGCCTGGAGGATCTTGCGATAGCCGGTACAGCGGCACAGGACGCCGCCGATCGCATCCATCGCCTCCGCTTCGCTGGGCTTGGGCGTGCGGCGCAGCAGCCGCTCCGCCGCTATCAGCATGCCGGGCGTGCAGATGCCGCATTGCGCCGCGCCGAAATGGTGGAAGGCGCGTTGCAAGCGGCTCAGCCCTTCCGCCCCCCGCGCACCGTCGCCGGGATTGCGGCCGTCGTCAGGACCGAGACCTTCCACCGTGGTGATCGCGCGGCCTTGCGCCCGCCCGACCGGCACCATGCAGCTACAGAAAGCCTCGCCATCGAGCAGGATGGTGCAGGCGCCGCAATCGCCGGCATCGCAGCCGACCTTGGTGCCGCGCAGGCCGAGATCCTCCCGCAGCACCTTGGACAGGCGCCGCATCGGCGGCACCGCGACGCGATAGCTCCGGCCATTGACGGTCAGATCGATCGCCGGCCCGGCCAAGGCTGCCGCCTTGTCCTTCACCGCCTGGCGCGTCATGGATGCGGACCTTCCGCCGGGATGGTGCCGGTGAGCGCCAGCAGCGCCCGCCGGACCAAGGTGAGGACGGCGTCCAGCCGATAGTCGGCGCTGCCGCGCAGATCGCCGATCGGGCTGAGCGGCGCCAGATGCGCCGGCGTGACGATGCGCGCCAAGTCGGGGCCGAGGCGGCAGCCGACGAGGGCCTGCTCGAGATCGTGCAGCCGCTGCGCCACCGCCGAACAGGCGCCGACCGCGATGCCGGCCCGCGCGACGGCGCCCCGATTGTCACGCTCGATCACGGCCGCGACCATGGCAATGGAGATCACCAGATAGGCGCGGGCCCCGAGCTTGAGAAAGATTGCGGAGGCCGGTCCGGCCCGCTTGGGCACCAGGATCGCGGCCAGGATCTCGTCGGCACGCCGGCAGGTCCGGCGGTTGCCGAGCAGAAAGTCGCTCAAAGTCAGCCGGCGCGTGCCGGCCAGCGCGCGCAGCTCGACCTTGGCATCGAGCGAGAGCAGCGGCGGCACGCCATCG
>CALCYJ010000144.1 GCA_937905845.1 uncultured Rhodospirillales bacterium | reverse complement strand
CCGCCGGCCGAAGCGGCCCCCGGCCTCGACATGCTGGTTGAAATGCACCCGGGCATTGTTCTGATAGAGGCGCGTCGCCAGCATGTGCTCCGCTTCCTCGATGGTCATGCCGTCGCCATGGTCGATGCGCTCGCCCACGGCGTAATCCCCGAACCGGCAGGGGCTGCCGGCGAGCCCGTCGTCATAGCCCTCGAAGCGGAGATCGGCCGGCACCACGAGATCGGCCGCATCAAGGCTGGCCTTCAGCTCGGGCACCAGGCCCACGGGCGCTGCGGCGCTTTCGTCGCGCTTGCGCACCATCACCCAGCGGACATAGTCGAGCACCGGCTCGTCCATCTGATTGCGGCCCACCGAGCGCACATGGACGACGCCGGTCTTATGGTTGGAATTCTCCTTCAGGCCGATGATTGTGGAGGTGGCGGAAAGCGTGTCGCCGGGATAGACCGGCGCCAGGAAGCGCCCCTCGGCATAGCCGAGGTTGGCGATGGCATTGACCGAGATGTCCGCCACCGTCTTGCCGAAGACGATGTGGAAGACGAGGAAATCATCGAGCGGCGCCTGGGGCAGGCCGCAGCTCTGGGCGAAGGCATCGGAGGATTGCAGCGCGAAGCGGCTGCCGTAGAGCGCGGTATAGAGGGCGCCATCGCCCTCGCTCACCGTGCGCGGCGTGGCATGGCGGAGCACTTGGCCTAAGCGGAAATCCTCGAAGAAATTCCCCGGACCGGTCTTGTCCATCGGCTCAGTCCCCCGCCGCGGCGATGGCATCGGCCAGCGCCACCAGGCGCTTGGCATTCTCGACATGGAGATTTTCCACCAGCTTGCCCTCGACCAGCACCACCGCCTTGCCCTCGGCGGTCGCCTGGGCGAAGGCGGCGACGATCGCGCGCGCCTGCGCGACCTCGGCTGGGGTCGGCGCGAAGATCCGGTTGCAGGGATCGAGCTGCTTGGGATGGATCAGGGTCTTGCCGTCGAAGCCCAGCGCCAGGCCCTGGCGGCAGGCGGCGGCGAAGCCCGCGTCGTCGTCGAGGTCGAGATGCACGCCATCGAGGATGGTCAGGCCGAAGGCGCGCGCCGCCAGCAGGCAGAGGCCGAAGGACGCCTGCATCGGCAGCCGGTCTTCGGTATGGTGGGCATGCAGATCCTTGGTCAGATCGGAGGTGCCCATCACCAGGCAATCGAGGCGGCCCGAGGCGCTGGCGATCGCCTCGGCGCGAAGGATGCCGAGCGGCGTCTCCATCATGCACCACAGCCGGGTCTTCTCCGGCGCGCCATGGCGAACCAGCAGCGCCTCGGCGGTGCGCACCTGGGTCGCGCTTTCCACCTTGGGCAGCAGGATATTGTCGGGTCCGACCGCCGAGGCGGCGGCGATATCGTCATCGCCCCAGGGCGTATCGAGCCCGTTCACCCGGATGGTCAGCTCGCGCCGGCCATAGCCGCCGGCCGCGACCGCCTGGCAGACCTGGCCGCGCGCCAGGGCCTTGGCGTCGGGCGCCACCGCGTCTTCGAGATCGAGAATGAGGCCGTCGGCTGCAAGAGTGCGGGCCTTGTCGAGCGCGCGGGCATTGGAGCCCGGCATATAGAGAACGCTGCGGCGCGGCCGCCCGCTGGTCGCCATGACGAATTCCTCCGATCAATGCGCGCGCAGCCTACAAAGGAAGACGCCGGCATGGCAAGCTCAAGGCACGGGCGCACCCGAAGTCCCGGTTTGAGGCGATAGGACCGATGAACATCCTTTCCCTGCAATCCCAGGTGGTCTATGGCCATGTCGGCAACAGCGCCGCCGTTCCGGCTCTCCAGAGCCTCGGCGCGGAAGTCTGGGCGGTGCCGACGGCGCTGCTCTCCAACCATCCGGGCCATGGGCGTCCCGGCGGCGGGATCGAGTCCGCGGCAGAGACCCAGGCACTGCTCGACGGGCTGGAACGGCTCGGGCTGTTCGCCCGGTGCGATGGCGTGCTTTCGGGCTATCTCGGCCGGGCCGCGAACGGACACAGGCTTCTCACGGCGCTGGACAGGATCCGGCGGGCGCGGCCGGATGGGCTCTATCTTTGCGATCCGGTCATGGGCGATGCGGACCCCGGCCTCTATGTGCAGGCCGATCTTCCGGCCTTCTTCCGCGATCAGGCGGCGGGCGCGGCCGATATCATGACCCCCAATTGTTTCGAGCTGGAGCAGCTCACCGGCCGGGTCATCGACACGCCGGCCGCGGCCCTCGTCGCCGCGCAGACGCTGCGGCGGCTGGGGCCTGAAGCCGTCGTCTGCACGTCCTTGGAGCTTGCCGGCGGAACGGGGATCGGGACCCTGGCCGCCGATGGCCGCGGCGCCTGGCTGGTCGCGACCCCGAAACTTGCCGAAGTGCCACAAGGCAGCGGCGATCTGCTGGCGGCGCTCCTGCTTTTCCATCGGCTGCGCGGGCTGGAGCTTGCGGCCGCGCTCGGGCTCGCGGTTTCCGCCGTCTTCGCCGTGCTGAAGTCGAGCGCCGGCCTGCCGGAGATGGCGCTCATCCCCCATCTTGATACGCTTCGGGCGCCGGCCGAAATCTTTCCGCCGACGCCCGTGAGCTAGAATCGGGATCCCAAGAGGACCCGTACCGTTTCAGGCCGCCTTCTTGAGATGGCGGCGGCCGAGCAGTTCGGCGATCTGGATCGCGTTCAGCGCCGCGCCCTTGCGCAGATTGTCCGACACGACCCAGAGCGAGAGCCCGTTCTCGACCGTCGCATCGTCGCGGATGCGGCTGACGAAAGTGGCATAGTCGCCGACGCATTCGACCGGCGTGACATAGCCGCCCGCCTCGCGCTTGTCGACCACCATCACGCCCGGCGCCTGGCGCAGGATCTCCCGCGCCTGGTCGGCATCGAGCGGCGTCTCGAACTCGATATTCACCGCCTCGGCATGTCCGACGAACACCGGCACGCGCACGCAGGTGGCGGTGAGTTTGATCTTCGGATCGAGAATCTTCTTCGTCTCCGCCATCATCTTCCACTCTTCCTTGGTATAGCCGTCTTCCATGAAGGCATCGATGTGGGGGATGACGTTGAAAGCGATCTGCTTAGTGAATTTCTGCGGCTCGACCGGATCGTTGACGTAGATCGCCTTGGTCTGGTTGAACAGCTCGTTCATCGCCTCGTTGCCGGCGCCCGAGGTCGATTGGTAGGTCGCGACCACCACACGCTTGATGCGGGCGACATCGTGCAGCGGCTTCAGCGCCACCACGAGCTGCGCGGTCGAGCAGTTGGGATTGGCGATAATGCCGCGCCGGGTATAGCCCGCGATCGCATCCGCGTTGCATTCCGGCACGATGAGGGGGACATCCTCGAACATGCGGAAGTAGGAGCTGTTGTCGATGACCACGGCGCCGGCGGCGGCCGCCCGCGGCGCCCATTCCTTCGAGGCGGCGGCGCCGGCGGAAAAGAGCGCAATATCGATGCCCTTGAAATCGTAATCCTCGAGCGCCTTGACCTTCAGGGTTCGATCGCCGAGCGAGACTTCGCGCCCGACCGACCTGCGCGAGGCGAGCGCCACCACCTCGTCGGCCGGGAACTGCCGCTCGTCCAGGATATTGAGCATTTCGCGGCCCACATTGCCGGTGGCGCCGACGATTGCAACCCGGTAGCCCATCGTCTTGATCCTTATCTTCCTAAGCTCTTGAGCCTGTCATCCGGCCGGGCCGGCAGCCGCGCCGCATCGAGACCGGGGCCAGAATGCCGACCGCCGCCACGAACCCGATAAGACGGAACCCGATAAGACGATGGCCAAAAACACGGCGCAACGACCCGATCGGACCCCCACCGATCCCGAAAAAGGGCCGGGTGAGGACAGGGTCTAAATACGGCGCCCCCGGCCGCCAATCAAGGCCTGCGGCCGATTCTTCGTCATCCCCCGATCCGCCCGCCCGGCTTTCAGGCCGCGAGACGGTCGAGGGCAAGCAGAATGCTGTCGCCCATGACGCTGGTCGAGACCCGGGCCGCGCCCTTCTGCATGATATCGGCGGTGCGCATGCCCTTGGCCAGCACGTCCTTCACCGCCGTCTCGATGCGCTGGGCCTCCTCCTCGAGGTCGAAACTGTAGCGCAGCGCCATGGCGAAGCTCAGGATCGTGGCGATGGGATTGGCGGCATTATGGCCGGCGATGTCGGGCGCCGAACCATGCACCGGCTCGTAAAGGGCGCGGCGCCGGCCGCTCGCATCGACCGCGCCGAGGGAAGCCGAGGGCAGCATGCCAAGCGAGCCGGTGAGCATCGCCGCCTCGTCCGACAGGATGTCGCCGAACAGATTGTCGGTAACGATGACATCGAACTGCTTGGGGTTGCGCACAAGCTGCATGGCGCAATTGTCGGCGTACATGTGGGAGAGCGCTATGTCCTTGTAGCGCTCGTCGTGCAGCTTCTGCACCTCTTCGCGCCACAGAACGCCCGATTCCATCACGTTCGCCTTTTCGCACGAGGTGACCCGGCCCTGGCGCTTGGCGGCCAGCTCGAATGCGACGGCGGCGACCCGGCGGATTTCGGGCGTGGTATAGACCTGGGTATTGACGCCGCGGCGCGTCCCATCGGGCAGGGTCTCGATGCCGCGCGGGGTGCCGAAATAGACGCCGCCCGTAAGCTCGCGTACGATCATGATGTCGAGCCCTTCGACCAGCTCGCGCTTGAGCGTCGAGGCATCGGCCAGCGCGGCAAAGCAGATCGCCGGCCGCAGGTTGGCGTAAAGCTCCATCTCCTTGCGCAGGCGGAGCAGGCCGCGCTCGGGCTTGCGCGCGAAATCGAGATTGTCCCATTTCGGGCCGCCGACGGCGCCGAGCAGCACCGCATCGACCTCCAGCGCCTTGGCCATGGTCTCGTCGGCGAGCGGCGCGCCGTGGCGGTCGATGGCGGCGCCGCCGACGAGATCCTCGGTCACCGCGAAAGTGACGCCGCGCCGCTTTTCGAGCCAGGCGATCACGCGCCGCACCTCTTCCATGACCTCGGGGCCGATGCCGTCCCCCGGCAGCATGAGCAGCGTCTTGTTGGCCTTGGTCATGGTCGCGCGTTCCTTCCTCAAACTCGGATCTTTAGATGTTGTCGTCAGCGGTAGAGCCAGGGCTGGCCCAGGCGCTGGCGTTCCTCGAACGAGGCCACGGCCGGCGCCTTCTGCAAGGTCTGTCCGATATCGTCGAGCCCTTCGATCAGGCATTGCTTGCGGAAGGGATCGAGGGCGAAGGTCACGATTCCGCCGTCGGGGCCGCGGATTTCCTGGCGCTCCAGATCGATCGTCACCGTCGCATTGGCGCCGCGCTCGGCATCGGCCATGAGCTTTTCCAGATCATCGGGCGGCAGCGTGATCGGCAGGATGCCGTTCTTGAAGCAATTGTTATAGAAGATGTCGGCGAAGCTCGTGGCGATGACGCAGCGGATGCCGAAATCAAGCAGCGCCCAGGGCGCGTGCTCCCGGCTCGAACCGCAGCCGAAATTATCCCCCGCCACCAGGATCCTGGCCTGGCGATAGGCCGGCCGGTTGAGCACGAAATCGGCATTCTCCCGCCCTTCGGCATCGTAGCGCATCTCGTAGAACAGGCTGCGGCCGAGGCCGGTGCGAGCGATGGTCTTGAGGAACTGCTTGGGAATGATCATGTCGGTATCGACATTGACCATGGGAAGCGGCGCCGCGACGCCGGTGAGCGTGGTGAATTTCTGCATGGTCGGTCTCGCTTTTCGCCGGCATCGCCTCTGGTCGGCCGCCCGCGGGGTCAGCCTGTGGGAAGAAGCCCGTTCCGTCAAGCCGCGGGCCCTTCGTCCTTACGTCTCAGCTTGTCCTTGCGTCTCAGCCAAGATCCCGCACATCGGCAAGCCGGCCGGTCACGGCGGCGGCCACCGCCATCGCCGGGCTGACCAGGTGGGTGCGGCCGCCGCGGCCCTGCCGGCCTTCGAAATTGCGGTTCGAGGTCGAGGCGCAGCGTTCGCCCGCTTCGAGCTTGTCGGCATTCATCGCCAGGCACATGGAGCAGCCGGGCTCGCGCCATTCAAAGCCGGCGGCGAGGAAGATGCGATCGAGCCCTTCGGCTTCCGCCTGCAACTTCACCAGCCCCGAGCCCGGGACGACCATGGCGCCGACGCCGGCCGCCACCTTGCGCCCCTTGGCAATGGCGGCGGCGGCGCGCAGATCCTCGATGCGGCCGTTGGTGCAGGAGCCGATGAACACCCGGTCGATGCGCACCGAGGTCAGACGCGTGCCGGGCGCAAGGTCCATGTAGGCGAGCGAGCGCGCCATGGCGGCGCGGCGCGCGGGGTCGTTTTCGGCGGCGGGATCGGGGATGGCGGCGGTGATGGGCAGCACGTCCTGCGGGCTGGTGCCCCAGGTGACCAGCGGCGCGATCTCGCCGGCCGCGATCACCACCTCGGCATCGTAGCGGGCGTCGGGATCGGCCTTGAAGGTGCGCCAGAACGCCGCCGCCTGCTCGAAAGCCCCGGCTTTCGGCGCCATCGGCCGGCCTTTCAGATACTCGACCGTCACCTCGTCGGCGGCGATGAGCCCGGCGCGGGCGCCGGCCTCGATCGTCATGTTGCAGACCGTCATGCGGCCTTCCATCGAAAGGCCGGTGATGACGTCGCCGGCGAATTCGATGACATGGCCGGTGCCGCCAGCGGTGCCGATGCGGCCGATGATGGCGAGGATCACGTCCTTGGCCCCGACGCCGGCGCCGAGGCTGCCCTCGACCCTTACCCGCATGTTCTTCGAGCGCTGCTGGATGAGGGTCTGGGTCGCCAGCACATGCTCGACCTCGGAGGTGCCGATGCCGAAGGCCAGCGCCCCGAAGGCGCCATGCGTCGCGGTATGGGAATCGCCGCAGACGATGGTCATGCCGGGCTGGGTCATGCCCTGCTCGGGCCCGATGATATGGACGATGCCCTGGCGCACGTCGTCCATCGAGAAATACTCGATCCCGAACTCGGCGCAGTTCTTCGCCAGCGTATCGATCTGGAGGCGGCTTTCGGCATCGCTGATGCCCTGGCTGCGGCCGGTCGTCGGCACATTGTGATCGGCCACCGCCAGCGTCGCGTCGGGCCGGCGCACGGGGCGCCCCGAGACGCGCAGACCCTCGAAAGCCTGCGGGCTCGTCACCTCGTGCACGAGATGACGGTCGATATAGAGAAGGGCGGTGCCGTCGTCCTGCACATCCACGAGATGCGCGTCCCAGATCTTGTCATAGAGCGTGCGTGGCTTTGCCATGACGGCGGATCCTCCATCACTCCTTGAAGTCAAAGCAGAACGCGCGGCAGGTTCCGCGCCCGGCCGGCTTGCAAAGCGCGCGCCCGCGCCTATTTGCCCGGGTGGCCGGCGCCCCGCCGGTCGTCGCGCTTCTCGGCGATGCGGGCGCGCTTGCCGGTGCGGCCGCGCAGATAATAGAGCTTGGCGCGGCGCACGTCGCCCCGGCGCACCACCACGATCGAATCGATGCGCGGCGAATAGAGCGGGAAGATGCGTTCCACCCCTTCGCCATAGGAGATCTTGCGCACGGTGAAGGAGGAATTCACCCCCCGGTTCGAGCGGGCGATGCAGATGCCCTCGAAGGCCTGGATGCGCTCGCGCGTGCCCTCGACGACCTTGACATTGACCTTGAGCGTGTCGCCCGGCGCGAAGTCGGGGACGGCACGCGATGCCACCAGGGAGGCGATCTGCTCCTGCTCGAGCTGCTGAAGAATGTTCATGGCTTTATCGTGCCCTTTCTCGTGCCTTTGGTTCTCGTAGCTTCCGTTTCGTGCCGCGCCGCATAGCTTTCCCACAGATCGGGCCGCCGCGTGCGCGTCAATCTTTCCGCCTCCGCCTGGCGCCAGCGGCGGATCTCCTCGTGGTGGCCGCCGAGCAGAACCTCCGGCACCGCGCGCCCTTCCCATACGGGCGGTCGCGTATAGTGCGGATATTCCAGCAGGCCGGCGGCGAAACTCTCCTCGGCGAGCGAGCCCTCATCGCCCACCACGCCCGCCAGAAGCCGCACCACCGCATCGATCAGCGCCAGCGCCGCGATCTCGCCGCCCGAAAGGACGAAATCGCCCAGGCTCAGCTCCAAAGCCTGCCGCGCTTCCAGCACCCGCTCGTCCACGCCCTCGAACCGGCCGCAAACCAGCGTCACGCCGCCGGATACGGCCAGCTCGCGGACGAGAGCCTGATCCAGCCGCCGGCCGCGCGGGCTCAGATAGTACAGCGCCTGTCCGGCCGGGGCCTTGCCATGGACCGCATCGATGGCCGCGGCCAACACGTCGGGGCGCATTACCATTCCGGGCCCGCCGCCGCAGGGCGTATCATCCACCGAGCGGTGTTTATCGCGCGCGAAACCGCGGATGTCCACTGTTTCGAGCGTCCAGAGGCCGCGGGCCAGCGCCTTGCCGGCAAGCGAATGGCCAAGCGGTCCCGGCAGCATCTCCGGGAACAGCGTCAGCACGCGTGCCTGCCAGGGCGCCGGCATCCCTCACTCGTCCTCCGTCTCCGTTCCACCGCTCGCGCCGCCCGCCGCCGCATGGCCCGGGCCCGCCGCCACGATCTCGCCCGGCGGCACGATCACCAGCCGCCCGGCCGCCACATCCACCACCGGCACCACGGCGCGGGTGAAGGGATAGACGAGATTGCCGCCGCCCTCGGCCTGCGCCACCTCGATCATGTCGCCGCCGCCGAAATCATGCACCGCCACCACGGGGCCGAGCGCCGTGCCATCGTCCAGCACAGCTTGCAGCCCGACGAGATCGGCGTGGTAATATTCCTCCGCCACCGTCTTGGGCAACGCCGCCCGCTCGACATAGAGCCGCAGGCCCCGCAACGCCTCCGCCGCCGTGCGGTCGCCGACCCCCTCGACCGCCGCCAGCACGCCGTCCTTGGCCGGTCCCCGCAGCTGCAACCGGAAGTACCGGCCGCCGCCCTCGTCGCTGAGCGGGCCGTAGGCCGTCAGGCTCTCCGGCCGCTCGGTGAAACAGCGCACCCGGACCAGGCCGCGGATCCCGTGCGCCGCCACCACCTGGCCCAGGCAGATCCGCGCCACGCCGCCTGCTCCGACCCCGGCCAACCGTTCAGGAGGCCGCGCTCTCGGGCGCCGCCGTGGCCGCCGTGGCTGCCTCGGCCGCCTTCAGCCGCTCCTGCGCCTTCGCCTTGGGCTTCGCCTTGTTCGGATTCTGCTTCGCCGTCACCGTGACCAGCCCGGCCTGGCCGAGGAAGCGCGCCACCCGGTCGGTCGGCTGCGCCCCCTGGCCGAGCCAGTGCTTGGCCCGTTCGGCATTCAGGGTGAGACGCTTCTCGCTGTCCTTGGGCTGCATCGGGTCATAGGAGCCGATCCGCTCGATGAACCGCCCGTCGCGCGGGCTGCGGGCGTCGGCGACGACGATGCGGTAGTAGGGGCGCTTCTTGGCGCCGCCGCGGGACAGGCGGATCTTCAACGACATGGTTTCTGACTTCCTCTCGTGGAACGGACGGGGTTGCGAAGAATGGACTATTGGCGCGGCAGAAGGGCGGAAAGGCCGTGGCGCATCACGCCTTTCTGGCCGAGTTTGTTGACCTGCTTCATCATCTGCGCCATCTGCATATGCTGTTTCAGCAGGCGGTTGACTTCCTGAACGCTGGTGCCCGAGCCCGCGGCGATGCGCCGCTTGCGCGCGGCCTGGATGATCTTGGGCTGGCGCCGCTCCTTGCGCGTCATCGAGCCGATGATGGCTTCCTGGCGCAGGATCAGCTTGTCGTCGAGATTGGCGGCCGCGAGCTGCTTCTTCACCTTGGCGACGCCGGGCAGCATGCCGATCAGGCCCTGCATGCCGCCCATCTTGCGCATCTGACGGAGCTGGGCGGCGAGGTCGTCGAGGTCGAATTCCCCCTTCTGAACCTTGCGCGCGAGTTTCTCCGCCTCTTCCTGCTGGATGGTTTCGGCCGCCTTCTCCACCAGGCTGACCACATCGCCCATGCCAAGGATGCGCGAAGCGATCCGGTCGGGATGGAAGACCTCGATCTGGTCGAGCTTCTCGCCGATGCCGAGCAGCTTGATCGGCGCGCCGGTCACCTGGCGCATGCTGAGCGCGGCGCCGCCCCGCCCGTCGCCGTCGATGCGGGTCAGGACGATGCCGGTGACGCCGACCCGCTCCTTGAACTGCCTGGCGACATGGACGGCGTCCTGGCCGGTCAGCGCGTCGGCCACCAGCAGGATCTCCGCCGGCTGCGTCGCGTCCCGCACCATCTGGACCTCGGCCATCAGCGCCTCGTCCACATGCAGGCGGCCGGCGGTATCGAGCAGCACCACGTCGAACCCCTGGAGCTTCGCCGCCGTCAGCGCGCGCCGCGCGATATCGACCGGCATCTGGCCCGCGATGACCGGCAGCGTCGCCACCTCGGCCTGCAAACCCAGCACCCGGAGCTGCTCCTGGGCGGCCGGACGCTGCACGTCGAGGGAGGCCATCAGCACTTTCTTCTTGTCACGCTCTTTCAGGCGCAACGCGATCTTGGCCGTGGTCGTGGTCTTGCCCGAGCCTTGCAGGCCGACCATGAGGATCGGCACCGGCGGCACCGCGGCGAGATCGAGATCGACGGTCTCGGCGCCCAGCATCGCCACAAGCTGGTCGTACACCACCTTGATGACCATCTGGCCCGGCGTCACCGACTTCAGCACCTCGGTGCCGATAGCCTTGTTGCGCACCTGGTCGATGAAGCTTTTCACGACGGGGAGCGCCACGTCGGCTTCGAGCAGCGCCACGCGGACCTCGCGCAGAGCCTCGGTGACGTCGGCTTCCGTCAGCGCGCCGCGCTTGCGCAGCCGCTCGAAGACCTCGCCCAGACGCCCGCTCAAACCTTCGAACATACCGCTTCCCGTTCCGCCGTTTCGCGTGTCGCCGTCGTTACGCTCAACACAAAAGGCGCCAGTGCGCGATCCTCGCGAACTGACGGCCGTCCTTCGAGCGGTTGGGTACTCCAGAGCGGCGGCGGCGTCAAGCTTTCGCGGCGGGCCCGCGCGCGCCGAACAGGGCCGATGCGCCTAGTCGGCATATGGCTTGAGACCACATTCTGTGGTGTCTTTGCCAACATATGGGGGAAATCGACCAAAAATGCGGTTTATGTAGTAGTTTGTGCTTGACAGGATTCTTATGTGACTCGAACGTGTAAAAGATGGCTGATTGCTTCGAGCAGCCTGACCGGGACGGGGGCTGTCTCAAGTAAAGCATCTGGCTAAAGACCCCCGCCCCTTAACCTGGAGACAATGTTAGGGAGCGCCGATCATGGCCAAGACGACAACCAAGCCGAAGGCTGGTGCCAAGGCTGCGCCGGCAAAGGCCAAACCGGCCGCCAAAGCCGCGAAGCCTGCAGCGAAGCCGGCGGCAAAGGCGGTACGGGCGACGAAGCCAGCCGCGAAGGCGGTGAAAGCCAAGGCAGCGAAGCCCGCTGCCCGCGCGAGCAAGCCGGCGGCCGGAAAGAAGTAGCGGAACCTCCGCTGCAATCTCTGTCCCGGTTCACCGGGACGGCCTCGCCGCGACGCCGGCCGGATGGTTCATTCGGCCGGCGCCTTGCGGCCTCCAAGCCTCCGATCCATTCTGGATTTCGAGCCGGCCGGTGGTCCCGCGTGAGCCGGGGACGGTCTGCTTTCCGGCCGCCGCTCGCGCCCGGACGGGCTCTAGTGATCTTGTTCGCGCAGGAGCGCCGCTCTATGCTCGCGCGATGAACCGCACGCCCCATCCGCTCATCAAGCCGGCCACCGAGATCGGGCCGCTGGTGATCTTCTTTATCGCCAACGGCCATTACGGCATTTTCGTCGGGACGGCGGCATTCATGGCGGCGACCGCCCTGGCGCTGGCCGTATCCTATCAGCTCGAACGCCGCATTCCCGTCATGCCCGGCGTCACCGCCATCTTCGTGCTGATCTTCGGCGGGCTGACGCTGTGGCTGCATAACGACCTCTTCATCAAGGTCAAGCCCACCATCATCGATCTGCTGTTCGCCGCCATCCTGGGCGGCGGCATGCTGGCTGGCCGGCCGCTGCTGAAGCCGCTCCTCAGCACCGTGCTGCCGGGGCTGACGGATCTCGGCTGGCGCAAGCTCACCTGGCGCTGGGCGACGTTCTTCGTCCTTCTCGCCGTGCTGAACGAGGTGCTGTGGCGTAATTTCTCGACCAATTTCTGGGTCGATGCCAAGCTCTTCCTGGTGATGCCGCTCACCATCGCCTTCAGCTTCGCGCAGATCCCGCTGATCCGCCGCCATGTCGTCGAGGAAGCGGCGGGAAGCGGCGGAACCGGCCCTTAAGTCCCCTTAAGTCGGAGTCCCGGCGGTCAATAGCGTCCGGTGGCGCCGGGCGGATTGGTGCGCGGGGCGAAGATCGCCGCCTCGCCGACCTCGCGGTAATGGCCGAGCGCCCAGTGGACGCTGGGAAAGGCGATCTCGTCCCAGGGAATATCGCCAAAGCGGTAGAGGCCGACCTCCAGACTCTCTTCGCCGGCCGCGACCGCCATCGAGCGCAAGCGGGCGCGGTAGATGAGCTGCACCTGGCTGATGCGGGGAATGCTATAGACGCCGAGAAGCCCGCTCAGCTCGATATCGGCTTGGGCTTCCTCCGCCGCCTCGCGCCTGGCCCCGTCCTCCGGGCTTTCGTGCTCTTCGAGATAACCCGCCGGGATGGTCCAGAAGCCTCGCCTGGGCTCGATGGCGCGCTTGCACAGCAGCACCTGGTCCTCCCACAGGCAGACCGCGCCGACCACGATCTTCGGATTGCTGTAATGGATCCAGCCGCAATCGGTGCAGACCATGCGCGGCCGATTGTCGCCGGGCGGGGTTTGCAGCGTGAAAGGATAGGCGGGCGGTGGCGGCGTCGCGCTCATCGGCGCATGGTGGGCCCGGGCCGCCGTCCTGTCCAGAGCGCGTCAAACCTCCGCGGCATAGGGCGGCGCCGGATCATATTGCATGCGCCGCTGCACCATCCGCGCATAGGGCGGATCGTAGAGCTGGCCGACGAGCCACAGCGCCATGTCGATGCCGGCCGATACGCCGGCCGAGGTGACGATATTGCCATCGCGCACGAAGCGCACGTCGTCCAGCACCTCCGCCTCGCCCCGCGCCCGCAAGGTCTCGACGAAGCCCCAATGGGTGGTGACCCGCCGGCCGCGCGCGGGCCCCGCCGCCACCAGCAGAAGGGAGCCGGTGCAGACGCTGGTGACGAAGCGGCAGGCGCGGCTCGTGGTGGCGATCCAATCGAGCAGCGGCTGGTTGTTCACCTCCCGCCTTGTCCCCTGGCCGCCTGGAACCAGCAGCACGTCGAGCGGCGGGGCGGCGGCGATCAGTGCATCGGGCACCACTCTCAACCCCTTGGCGCAGCGCAGCGTGCCGGGCTTTTCGGCCAGGGTGAGACAGCGGAGATCCGGCTGGCCTTGCGCCGCCATGGTGAAGACTTCCCAGGGCCCGACGAAATCAAGCTCCTCGACATCGTCAAACAGCAGCAGGCCGATGGTGAGCGTCATGGGATTGCCTTCCGGGTGCGGGATCGGTCGGATTGAGGTGGAAGCGGGCGCGGTAATCGTGCGGATTGACGCCGAGGCGGCGGCGGAAGGCGCGGCGCAGCCGTTCGACATCGCCAAAGCCGCAGGTTGCGGCGACCAGGGCCAGCGGCGCCGGCGTCTCCGAAAGCTGCCGGCGGGCTGCCTCCAGGCGGACCTGTTCGACGAAGGCCGCCGGCGTGAGGCCGGCCTCCTGCTGGAAGCGGCGGGCGAAATGGCGCGGGCTCATCGCCGCCTTCGCCGCCAGCGCCGGCACCCGGAGATCGGCGGCCGGATGGGCCAGGATCCAGGCCTGCAACCGCCCGATCGCGCCTTCGCCCGTGCTT
>CALCYJ010000143.1 GCA_937905845.1 uncultured Rhodospirillales bacterium | reverse complement strand
CGATGCTGGCCGCCGGCGGCTGCGATCTCGATCTGCGCCGCATCGCGCTCGGCGACACGCTGCCCGAGGATCTCGCCCCCTTCGACGGCGCGGTGATCTTCGGCGGACCGATGAGCGCCAACGACGACAGCCTGCCCTTCATCCGCGAGGAACTGGCCTGGATTCCGCGCTGGGTGGCGACGGGCAAGCCCTTTCTTGGCATCTGCCTGGGCGCGCAGCTCATGGCCAGGGCCTATGGCGCCCGCGTCGCCCCCGACCCGGCCGGCCGCTTCGAGATCGGCTATTTCGCGCTGCGGCCGACGGCCACGGGCCGCGACTTCTTTCCGCCCGATCTGCATGTCTATCAATGGCACGGCGAAGGATTCGAGGTGCCGAAGGGCGGTGCCCTGCTCGCCTGCGGCGAGATCTTCCCCAACCAGGCCTTCCGCCTGGGTTCCGCGGCCTTCGGCGTCCAGTTCCATCCCGACGTGACGCCCACGATCATGCGGCGCTGGACCGCGCATGCCCCCCACCGGCTCAGCCTTCCCGGCGCCTGGCCGCTGGTCGAGCAGGAGGCGCAGGCGCAGCGCCATGACGAGGCCATCGCCCGCTGGCTCACGGGCTTTCTCTCCCGCTGGCTCGCCGGCGCGGCGGCCACGGTAGCCCTCACCCCCTGACGTAAAGGATTCGCGTTCGTTCCTGGATTGTGCTACGCTACCTATAGACGTCAGGAACGGCGGAGCTACTAATTCCACCATTCCGATCGGGCACGGCACGAAAGAAAGGAAGACTTACATGACCATTAAATGTCGTCCTGAGCGCAAGGGAAAATCCGCGCGTAGAAGCGTTTCAGTTAGAGCACACAAGCGGTCAAAGGCAAGGCCAATTCCTCGCCGTTGCTGCCGTTGATCTTCGCTATCCCTGGACAAGACTTTAGCTCTTTCTAGTTCTCCTTGTCTGGTTCTTGGAATATATGAAGGGTGTATGTTGACGCCCTGTTCTAGGGTCACCTAGTTCTATCGACTGCATAGTAAAATTATATAGTTCCCCTGATTAGGGTCAGTGCCCTGATCGCCTGACGGTTGACGAACGGGCCCGGACCCTTTAGTTTGTAAGGGTTATGAACATGCTGCTCGACATTGGCCTCGACCTGCTGCTTACCGGCCCGGCGCTCTGACAGCGCCGGGAAGTTTAGGCTGCACGCGTCTTTTTGGCTGGTTGAGCGAGCATGACATGATATCCCCGAATCATCCTTTTCATTTGTGGCCCGAAGTCCCTGCCGCTGCGATTCGCCTGTCCGATCGTGGGCGGAGCCACGCTCGGACGACCGGACCGCGCGCTTTGGGATTGCACCCTGGGGGATGGCGCCGCAAGGCCCGACTTAAGCCCGGCCGCCGGGACTGACACGGCCCCCGGCGGCCGCAGCGCCTGAGAGCCGCAGCGCCCCATCGCCCCATGACAGATACCTGCCGCCCGATCCATTCGCGGTGGCGCCTTAAGGAACAGACCATGCGCATCGATCCCAAGCAGAAATACCGCCCCTTCGAGCCGGTGGCGCTCGCCGACCGCCAATGGCCGAACCGGACCATCACGGCGCCGCCCATCTGGTGCAGCGTCGATCTGCGCGACGGCAACCAGGCCCTGATCGAGCCCATGGGCATGGACCGCAAGCGCCGCTTCTTCAACAAGCTGGTCGCCATGGGCTTCAAGGAGATCGAGGTCGGCTTTCCCGCCGCCTCGCAGACCGACTATGATTTCGTCCGCATGCTGGTCGACGAGAATCTCATCCCCGCCGACGTGACGATCCAGGTTCTGACCCAGTCGCGCCCCGAACTGATCGAGCGCACGTTCGAATCCCTCAAGGGCGTCCGGCGCGCCATCGTCCATCTCTATAATTCGACCTCGACGCTACAGCGGCGCGTGGTCTTCGGCCTGGAGCGGGAGGGCATCACCGAAATCGCGGGCAGCGGCGCGCGGCAGATCCGCGATCTGGCCGAGCGGATTTCGGGCGAGACCGAAATCGTCTACGAATATTCGCCCGAGAGCTTCACCGGCACCGAGCTTGATTACGCCAAGGAGATCTGCGAGGCGGTGATGGATGTCTACCGCCCGACGCCCAAGCGCCGCATGATCCTCAACCTGCCCTCGACCGTCGAGATGGCGACGCCCAACATCTATGCCGACCAGATCGAATGGTTCAGCCGCAACATCACCAACCGCGAGGCGATCATCCTCTCGCTCCATCCCCATAACGACCGCGGCACCGGCGTCGCCGCCACGGAACTGGCACTTCTGGCCGGCGCCGACCGGATCGAGGGCACGCTGTTTGGCAACGGCGAGCGCACCGGCAATGTCGATGTCGTGACGCTCGGGCTCAACATGTTCAGCCAGGGCGTGGAGCCGGGCCTCGACCTCTCCGACATGAACGATCTGGTCCAGGTCGCGGAATATTGCAACCAGCTCCCGGTCCATCCCCGCCACCCCTACGCGGGCGAGCTGGTCTTCACCGCCTTCTCGGGCTCGCACCAGGATGCGATCAACAAGGGGTTGAAGGCGCTCGCCGCCAGCAACAGCCGCGTCTGGGAGGTTCCCTATCTCCCGATCGACCCGACCGACGTCGGCCGCAGCTACGAGGCGGTCATCCGCATCAACAGCCAGTCGGGCAAGGGCGGCATCGCCTATCTCCTGGAAAAGGACTATGGCCTGATCCTGCCGCGGCGCCTGCAAATCGAGTTCAGCCGCATCATTCAGACCGTCACCGACCGCGACGGCGGCGAGCTGACGCCGCAGGCGATCTGGGGCCATTTCACCACCGAATATCTGGGGCAGAACGGCGCGCTCGCCTTCGTCGATCACCGCTCCGTCCCCGATCCGCGCTCGGGCGACACCCGCCTGCTGAGCGCGACGGTCACTGAGAACGGCACGCCGCGGACCATCGAGGGCCGCGGCACCGGACCGATCGATGCTTTCGTCGATGCCTTGAACCGCGCCTTCGATACCGGCCTCGAAGTCATCGATTATCACGAGCATGCGACGGGCGCCGGCGCCAATGCCACCGCGGTCTCCTATGTCGAAATGCGCAAGCCGGACGGGGAAACGCTGTTCGGCGTCGCCATGCACAAGAACATCGTCACCGCCTCGCTCCGCGCCGTGGTAAGCGCCGCCAACCGCGCGGTGCGCCCGGCGGCGTAGATCCTAAGGCATCGCCGCTCCGGCCGTTCCGTTCCGCCCCGGCTTGACCCAGGCCGGGGCGGCGGAACCCTCACGGTTTGGGAAAGACCAGGCGGACGCGAAGGCCGGGCGCCTCGTCTTCCAAGGAGACGCGCGCGCCGTGAAGCTCGGCGACCGCCGCCACCAGGCTCAGGCCCAGCCCGCTACCCGGCATCGAGCGGCTTTCCTCCAGGCGATAGAGCCGCTGGAAGACCTTGGCCCGCGCCGATTCCGGGATCCCGGGTCCATTGTCGGCGATCGTGATCTGCGCCTGGCCCGCCACCATGCCGAGCCTGAGGGCGATGCGGCCGCCATCGGGCGTGTATTTGATCGCGTTATCGACCAGATTGGCGAGCGCGCGGAACAGCAGATCGCGCTGGCCCTCGACCGGCCGCACGGCGGCGATCTCGACCACGAGCCTCTGGCCCTTCTGCTCGGCCATCGGTTCGTAGAATTCCGCGACATCGCTCAGCACCGCCGCCAGCGCTACGCGCGTAAAGCTCGGGCGCGGCGCGCCGGCCTCGATCTCGGCGATCTTCAGAAGCCCCTCGAACGTATCGAGCACGGCATCGAGATGGGCGATGGTCTCGTCGGCCCAAACGGCGAAAGCCTCGCGCGGCGGCGGCGCAACCCGGGCCTGTTCGAGTCGGCCGCGCACGCGCGCCAGCGGCGTGCGCAGATCGTGGGCGATATTGTCCGACACGCCCTTGACCGTCATCATCAGGGCCTCGATACGGTCGAGCATGGCATTGAGGTTGGCGGCCAGCCCGTCGAAATCATCGCCGCTGCCCCTGACCGGCACGCGGTGGGAGAGGTCGCCCGCGATGATGCCGCGGCTGGTGCGGGCGATCTCCTCCAGCCGGCGCATGGCGCCAAGGATCACCGGAACGCCGACGGCGACCGCGGCGGCAAGCGTCAAGGCCAGGGCCCAGCCCAGCGCCCGCAGGATCGTCCGCCGCAAGACGACGCCGTCGTTGATGTCGCGGCCGGCCAGAAGCCGAAGGCCGCCGGCAAGCCCGATGATCTCCGCCCGCGCCCGGTGCGGCTGGAGGGGACCCGTCTGCCGGCGCTCGAAGGTGAAGGTGACGAAATCGCCAGCCGCGCGCGCCACGGGCCATTGGGCGAGATCGCCGGCCAGCCTCGTGCCTTGCGCATCGGCCAGGAAATAGACCAGATCGCCGTTCCGATCCTCCTGCAACCGCTCGGCGATCGCGCGGCTGAGCGCCGGTATGCCGCCTCGCGCGAAAACCTGCCCCAGATCCTCGACGTCGGCGTGGATGAGATCGTCGGCCAGATGGTCGAGATAATGCGTCGTCCGCCAATAGACGATGCCGAACAGGACCATTGTCGCAGCGCTGAAAAGCACGGCATAGACCAGCGCCAGGCGGAAGATCGTATTGCCGCCGATCCTACTCAGGCGCACGGAGGGAGTATCCGATGCCGCGGATGGTGTGGATCAGCGGATTGAGGAAGTCGCGGTCGATCTTCTTGCGCAGGCGGCCGATATGAACGTCGATCACATTGGTCTCGGGATCGAACCGGTAGTCCCATACGGCCTCGAACAGCATGGTGCGCGACACCACTTGGCCGGCATGGCGCAGGAGATATTCGAGCAGGCGGAATTCGCGCGGCGCGACCTCGATCTCCCGGCCGCCGCGGCGCACCATATGGGCCAGGAGGTCCATCTCCAGATCGGCGACGCGCAGCACGGTTTCCGGCAGGCCGGCCTGGCCGCGGCGCAGCACGGCATCGATGCGGGCGATCAGTTCGCCGAAAGCAAACGGCTTGACGAGATAATCGTCGCCGCCGGCGCGCAGGCCGCGGATACGCTCGTCGACCTCGCAGAGCGCGCTCAGGATGATGGCCGGCGTCTCCCGCCCGGCCGCCCGGAGCGTGGTGATCACCGCCAGCCCGTCGAGCCCGGGCAGCAGGCGATCGACGATCAGAAGGTCGTAATTGCGCCCCGCGGCCAGGAACAGGCCGTCCCGGCCGTTGGCGGCCCGATCGACGACGAAACCCTGCTGCGTCAATCCCTTTTCGAGATAGAGCGCCATTTCGCCGTCATCCTCGATCACCAACAGGCGCAAGACCAGGTCCTCTCCCGAGTGCGATCCCGGATACAACATGACCAATTTTTCATCTCTTGGCGAGACTCCGGTCATAATGGGGGCGCCGGACCGGCGTGGCTTGCGGCTGGCCGCGACAGAGGCCCCGATGCCCGATCCGCAGGCCCCGGGCGGCGTCAAGCCATGCAAGAGGCAAAAAGCAGGCCTTGGAAGGCGTCATGACTCAGATGACGAAACCCTTGCCATACTCCATGCTGCCGGGCGGGGAGAACCGGATCCGGGATAAGGCGTCGGCTGCCTTTCCGATCGGATCGCCCCTCGACAAAAGATTGAGCGCTTGATCGGGTTTCGGGAAATCGGATCCGGCTCGCATTGCGACCATACAGGGCCTTCATGATGCAGCCGGTAGACCAAGCCGCCCAATCGCCCCGCTTCAGCGAGCGCGAGAAGAAGATCATCTTCGGCGGCCTCATGCTCGGCATCCTGCTGGCGGCGCTTGATCAGACCATCGTCGCCACGGCGCTTCCGGCCATGGCGCGCGATCTCTCCGATGTCGCGCACATGTCCTGGGTGGTCTCGGCCTATCTTCTCACCGCGACCGCGGTCACGCCGATCTATGGCAAGCTCAGCGATCTTTACGGCCGCAAGCGCATGCTCCAGGTGGCGATCGGCTGGTTTCTCGCCGCCTCGATTCTCTGCGCGCTCGCCGGCAGCATGGGGCAGCTCGTCGCCTTCCGCGCCCTCCAGGGCATGGGCGGCGGCGGGCTGATGGCGATGGCGCATGCGACGATCGCCGACATCATCGCGCCGCGTGAACGCGGCCGCTACCAGGGCTATTTCAGCAGCGTCTTCGCCGCCGCGAGCGTCGCGGGTCCGGTTTTGGGCGGCTTTTTCGCCCAGCATCTGACCTGGCGCTGGGTCTTCTGGATCAACCTGCCGATCGGCCTTCTGGCCCTGATCATCTGCGATGTCGCCCTGCGCCGCCTCCCGGCCAAGGGCGTGCGCCGCCGCATCGATTATGCCGGCGCGATCCTGCTGATGGCCTCGGTCGGGCAATTGCTGCTGGTGACGACCTGGGGCGGCACCGCCTATCCGTGGGGGTCGCCCGTCATCATCGCCTTGACCTTGAGCGGCCTCGTCCTGCTCGCGGCCTTCATCTATCAGGAGATGCATACGCCGGAGGCCATCCTGCCGCCGCGCCTGTTCCGCAATGCCGTCTTCAGCGTTTCGAACACGATCACCTTCCTCACCGCCATGGTCATGTTCGCGGCGATCATCTATCTGCCGCTGTTCCTCCAGCTCGCCACCGGCGCCAGCGCCGAGGAATCGGGCTTTCTGCTCATTCCGCTCACCGCCGGCATCGTGTGCGGCGCCTTCACCACCGGCCGGCTGGTCAGCGTGACCGGCCGCTACAAGATCTTCCCGCTGATCGGCATGAGCATGGTGGCCGCGGTCCTGCTGCTGTTCTCCCGCCTGGCGGTGAACGCCGACCGCGTCTATGCCGAAGGGCTCATGACACTGCTGGGCATGGGCTTCGGCGGGGTGCTGCCGTCGATGGTGGTGGCGGTGCAGAATTCGCTCGAGATGAAGGACCTGGGTTCGGGCACCTCGTCGGTCACCTTCTTCCGCTCCATGGGCGGATCCTTCGGGGTGGCGCTGGTCGGCGCGGTGCTGCTTTCGGCTCTCGACCGCGGGGCGAGGGCGGCCGATACCGGCGGCCTGCTCGGCCCGAACCCCGGCCTGACGCTGATGCGGGGGGAGACCGGGGCCATCGAGACCATGAACCAGGCCGGCCGCGCCGCGCTGTCCCAGGTGATCGCGCATGCTTTCGTCCTGGGCTTCCTGGTCACGGCTCTCATCGCCTGCCTCGCGGTTCTGGCGGTCGTGTTCCTGAAGGAAGTGCCGCTGCGCTCGGACAATGCGCATGGCCAGGACGAGGTCCGGCGCCTGGCGCGCGAAGCGGCGGAGCTCGTGGAATAGCGCCGAAGCCCCCCGCGCTATACCGTGAAAGGACGCGCTATTCGAACGTGCGCTCTTCCCACCAGGGATAGAAATCGGGCATGTCCGCGCTCGGGCGCATGGTGAAGGCGGGCGGCCGCTTTTCCAGGAAGGAGGCGACGCCCTCATAGGCATCGGCGCCGCGACCTAAGGAATAGATCCCGCGCGAATCGATCTTGTGCGCCTCCATCGGGTGATCGGCGCCGAGCATGCGCCACATCATCTGCCGCGCCAGCGCGACCGAGACGGCGGAAGTATTCTCCGCGATCTCGCGGGCGATCGCCTGGGCCGCGGGCAGCAGCTCGTCCGGCGCCACCACGCGTCCGACCAGGCCGCCGGCCAGCGCTTCCGCCGCCGGAAAGACGCGGCCGGAATAGACCCATTCGAGCGCGCGCGAAATGCCGACGATCCGCGGCAGGAACCAGCTCGAACAGGCTTCCGGCACGACGCCGCGGCGGGCGAAGACGAGGCCGAAACGGGCGCTGGTCGAGCAGATGCGGATATCCATCGGCAGCGTCATGGTGACGCCGACGCCGGCCGCGGCGCCGTTGACGGCGGCGATCACCGGCTTGCGGCTTTCGAAGATGCGCAGGCTGACCAGGCCGCCGCCGTCGCGCCAATGGCCGGCGGTAGGCTTGGCGCCGCGCGCCTCGCGGTCGAAAGTCTTGGCGCCGGCGGAAAGATCGGCCCCGGCGCAGAAGGCCCGCCCGGCGCCGGTGACGATCACCGCGCGGACATCGTCGTCGCCATCGGCCTTATCGAAGGCATCGATCAGCTCGTCGCGCATGCGCTCGGTGAAGGCATTGAGCTTGTCGGGCCGGTTCAGGGTGATGGTCAGAACCTGGCGGTCCTTGGCGTAGAGAATGTCCTGGTAGGTCACGATGCATTTCCTAAAGTTCGGGGTCGGGGACAGGGCCGAGCAGGCGGTATGCCGCGCGCCGGCGGCGCCGTCAGTCCGCCCAGCCGGCAAGGGTGATCTTGCCGATCGTGGCGCGACTTTCGAGCTTTTCATGGGCGGCGCGCAAGGTCGCGGCGGAAATCGGTGTCAAGCTTTCCCGCGCCGTGCCTTTCAGCGTGCCGTCATCGATCCAGCGGGCGATCCGCCCGAGGAGGCGGTGCTGCTCGATCAGATCGGTCGTGCCGAAGACCGGCCGGGTGAACATGCTCTCGCAGGAAAAGCTCGCGCTCTTGGCGGCGAGGAGGCGGAGATCGACGGGGCGCTCGGCGCCGACGATGGAACAGATGCGCCCTTGCGGCTTGAGCGCCGCAATCATCGGCTCCCAATAGGAATCCGTGTCGGCGCAGTTGAAGATGTAATCCACCTCGCCGATGCCCGCGGCATCGAGGCCGTTCTTGAGGCCGGCGCGATGGTCGATCACGGCGCCAGCACCGAGACTTCGGCACCATTCGGCGCTTTCGGGGCGCGAGGCGGTGGCGATGACGGTCAAGCCAAGCGCCCGGCCGATCTGGATCCCCATCGACCCGGCGCCGCCGGCGGCGCCGATGATCAGCAGGCTGCGTCCCGCCGCCTGGCCGTCCCGCTCGATGCCGAGCCGCTCGACGCCCAGCCGCTCGATGATGGCCTCATAGGCCGTGATGCTGGTGAGCGGCAGGGCGGCGGCACGCGCGAAATCGAGGGTTTCGGGCTTGGGCCCGACGATCCGTTCATCGACGAGCTGATAGCGGGCGTTGCTGCCCGGCCGCAGGATGCTGCCGGCGTAAAAGACCGCGTCGCCGGTGCGAAACAGGCTCACCGCCTCCCCCACCGCCTCGACCACGCCGGCGGCATCCCAGCCCAGGATGCGCGGCCCGGCGGAAGGCGCGGCGGTATAGGAGCGCAGGCGCATCTTGATATCGAGGAAATTCACCGAAACCGCCTCCACCCGCACCAGAAGGTCGTGGCCTTCGGGCGGACCTGGATCGGGCAGGTCCGCATCCTGAAGCGAGCGCGGATCGCTGATGGGAAGCGGCGCGGGCGCGATGATCGCTTTCATGACGCCACCCCCGAGGCGGCCTGCGCCCGGTCGGCGCCGAGAAAAGCGCGCACCAGGCCCATGAAGATTTCCAGCCGGTCGTGATGCACCCAATGGCCGGCGCCTTCGACATTCACCAGCGTGGCGTTCTGGAAATGGCGGATGCGGCCGTCGCGCTCGGGATCGCTGGCCCAGCTCTCGGTGCCGCGCAGCAGGAGCGTCGGGCAGGCGATCCGCGCCCACAGGCGTTCCGCCTCGCCTTCGGCCAGGCCGCAGGGTGGAAAGACGCGGACGTAATTGTCGAACTTCCAGCTATAGGTGCCATCCTCGTTCTGATTGACGCCATGGATGGTGAGATGGCGGGCCTGCTCGGGCGACAGCCTGGGGTTCTCCTCCTGCATGCGGTGAAAAGCGTCTTCCACGCTCGGGTAGCGCCGGGGAACCCGGGCGGAGAATTTGCGCAGCGTCTCCACCCAGGATTGCAGCCGGCCTTCGAGCGGCTTGGCGGCGCGCTCGGCGCTCATCCGCGGCGAGAGGCCAAGCCCCTCGATGGCGACCAGCCGGCGCACCGTTTCGGGATAGAGGCCGCTATAGAGCAGGCTGACCATGCCGCCGAGCGAATGGCTGACGATGGTGACGGGAGTGAGGCTGGTCTGATGCAGGAGCTGGGCGATATCATAGACGAAGTCGAGCAGGCCGTAATTGGCGCCGACCATCCATTGCGAATCGCCATGGCCGCGCAGATCGGGCGCGATGACGTGATAATCCTCGCGCAAAGCCCGCGCCACCCAGTCCCAGCTCCGGCAATGATCGCGGCCGCCATGCACCAGGAGAAGCGGCGGCGCCGCCGCATTGCCCCAATCGACGTAATGCAGGCGCAGGCGCTGCGAGAAATAGATGCCCGAG